>JAYVJN010000220.1:0-6772 GCA_043769325.1 Acidobacteriota bacterium | reverse complement strand
TCATATTAATTATAAATCCTGATTTCAGTAGCGTTTACAAAGTCAATTAAATCAATATCAAAAATCATTTTTCAAATCTAATTTTGGCGAAGGTATTGTATGGTTAGTAACGCGAATAAAATAACCTGACCCACCAAGCAACTTGCAGAAACACGCACTTAGGAACGTGTGCGATGTTTTACGCCCTTACTTCGTGCGGGCTTCTGCAATGTGGGTCAACTTATTTTTGACCTGTTACTTAGTGTTTGAGCAACGGAGGCAAGGCCGGTGGATTGGGTGAAAAAACAATGGCGCGCAGCAAATGGGCCGGAAAAAATAGCCACTATTGGATTATTTCTTTACGCCGCGTTTGCGCCGCATTCCATCGCCGGCGCGGAGATTGCGCTAGCGTTGGTGGCGGCGGGCGGAGCCTGGGCCGCCTGGCGCAGGGGCCGTTGGGGTGGGCGGCGGACGGTGCTGGATTTGCCTTTGGCCGCATTTTTGGGGTGGACGCTTCTTGCGACGATGTTTTCTGCCGAACCCCGCATTAGTCTGGCTAAACTACAGTCACTATTGGTGTTCGGCGCATTTTATCTGGCCCAAGCAACAGTCAGGCGGGCGTGGGTTATGCCGCTGGTTGGCATTTTATTGTTGACAGGCGTGGTCGGTTCTTTGTGGAGCGTGGTTGATGTTGCGCGCGGGCGCGGCGTGATAATTGAAGAAATGGCAACGGATAGCCCTTACCGCGCCACTCTGTTACAACCCGGCGACGCAGTTTGGCGCGTGGGCAGGCGGCGCGTTTCATCAACCGCAGAAATTGACGACGCGATACAAGCCGCGCCGTTGGGCAAAGCGTTGGGCCTCAGCGCGGTGTCGCGGGGCGAACACGCGGAATGGGTCGGTATTTTAGTCACGCCGGAGTTACAAGCGCGGCCCGCGCCGGCGGGCTTGCGCGGCACGCAGCCGACGCGCCGTTTTCGCGCTTCGGGCTGGACGCGCCACTACCAGACCTTTGCCGACATTCTGCAAATGCTGGCAAATATAGCTTTAGGGCTGGCTTTGGCGCACCTGGCGCGGCGACGGACGGATTTGGTTTTCCGTCTGGCGTTAGCGGCGACAGTGATTTTACTGGTCGGCGTGACTCTGACAGCAATGCGTTCGGCGTTAGTTGCTTTTGCGGCGGGCGCGTTGGTCATAGCCTGGCGCGCGACTAACGAACGGCGGGCGCGGCTCTTGGTTTTGGGTTTATTGAGCGCGGCATTGGCGTTGGGGGCGGTGATGGTCATGCGCACGCGGGCTGAGGGCGCGTTGCGTCTGGGTGACGACAGTTCATCGTTACGCTGGCAAATCGCGCGGGCGGCGTTGGCGCGTATTCCCGAACGGCCTTTGTTTGGTCACGGCCTGGACGCTGTGAAATTGCACTGGCGCGAGTGGGGCTTCCCCGGCGACGCCATCTTGCACACGCACTCGACGCCCTTACAAATCACCTTTGAACGCGGCTTACCGGCCTTGTTTTTATGGTTATGGCTGGCCTTTACCGCCTGGCGCATGACCGCCGACGGCGAACACGCGGCCCGTGCTGACACCGACGCTACGCGGCACGGTTTGTTGCTCGGCATCACCGGCGCGTTGACCGGCTTTTTCGCCAGCTCACTCTTTAATTACAACTGGGGTGACGCCGAAGTAATAATTCTGTTCTGGTGGCTGTTGGGAGTAGTGGCAGTCGGCAGTAAGGGGCAGTCGGCAGAAGCAGAACTTGGTTATCAATTTGATAACGACATTAACAAATAGTATCTGGCCGGAACAGAACTTTGCCACAGAGGACACAGAGTTCACAGAGAGAACAAAAACGCAATCAGTTACGCTCTGTGTTCTCGGTGAACTCTGTGGCTAATTCTTTTGCCAAATTACGCTGTTTCAATGTCGTTATCAAAGTATTCCCGGATGGCAGGTCACAGGTTGTCAAGCAAAACGCTCCGTTTGTGGCACTGGAAAAAGGAAAAGTAATCGTGCTCAAATGAATCTGTTAGCCGCACAACCTCGCCTCAGCATCTTTGCCGGCCCCAACGGGTCAGGCAAAAGCACCATTAAATCTGTCATCAGGCCACAACTTTTGGGGATTTATGTTAATCCAGACGACCTGGAGGCGGAAATCAAAGAACGGGGATTTCTTGACCTTCGCGCTTTTGGCATTCGCACAGACAGGAACCAGACGCCGGAATGACTGTCCACGGTAGCACCGGAATAGGTGCCCACATTGACCAGAATACACACTATCCCTCTGTTTCCTCCAAAGTCTAAAATGATAAGTAACAGACCAAAAATAAAGTAACCCACATTGCGGAAGCCCGCACGAAGTAAGGGCGGAACACATCACACACTTACGCGCGTGCGTGTTTCTGCAAGATGCTTGGTGGGTTAGATTATTTTATTCGCATTACTTAAAGAAATCCTCACCGCCAAGCGCTCCGACGCCCGCGCCGACACGAAGGCATGGGAACGCTGCCTTGATGAGTTGGTCTATCAACTCTACAGCCTGACGCCCGACGAAATCGCCATCGTCGAAGGTAAGGCGTAAGCGTTCTGAGTAAACACTTTAGTTTGCTCTTTGCGTGACATAAGGCGCAAACTAAAGTGTTTACTCAGAACGCTCGCTAGTCAAATAAGACAGTAAGTTACCGCCTGATATTTATTGATGCTTAGTTCAAGCGCGGGTAAGTTACTTTCCGATACAGAAAGTCGTAAATATCTGCGTCAGAATATCTTCTGTCGTAGTCTCGCCGGTGATTTGACCGAGATAGCGCAAGGCATTGTGTAGGCCAACGAGGATTAATTCTTCGCTGGCGCGTTGTTCAAGCAGTTGGGCAGAGGATGATAACTCGTCGTGGGCGCGACGCAGCAGGTCGTGGTGGCGGGCGTCGGTGATGAGCAAGCCGGAATGTGTGGCGTCATTGTTGGCAAAAGGGGCGATGATGGCGGCGCGTAAGTCAGCTAGGCCCGCGCCGGTTTTGGCAGAGACGGCGCAACCCGCCAACCCGGGCGCGAAGGCCGGTAAATCGCTCTTGTTACAAACAACTATGTGTGTCTGTCCACGCACGGCGGCCAGCACTTCGCGGTCTTCATTGTTGAGAATTTGTGCGCCGTCAAGGACGACCACGACCAAATCGGCGTCGGACATGGCGCGGCGAGTACGTTCGATGCCGATGCTTTCAATGAGTTCAGTGGATTCACGGAGGCCCGCCGTGTCGGTCAATTGCACCGGAATTCCGTCGAGCGCGATGTGTTCGCTCAGAGTGTCCCGCGTAGTGCCCGGCACATCCGTCACGATGGCGCGTTCACTGTTAAGCAAAGCATTGAATAAACTGGATTTGCCCGCATTTGGAGAACCCGCCAAAGCCACACGCAAACCGTCGCGGAAGAGACGGCCTGTGCGAAAAGTGTTTGCCAGAGCAGCGATTTGAGATTTCAGATTTGAGACTTCAGACTTCAGACTCCGGTTGTCGCTTTCCGGCAAATCGTCTTCGACAAACTCAAGCGCGGATTCCAATTGCACGATGGCGCGAATCAGCGCGTCTTTCACGGGCTGTAATTGCGCGGAAAGCTCGCCGTTGAGTTGACGGGCAGCTTGCTGTGCAGCGGCTTGAGTTTGCGCGTTGATGAGGTCGCGCACGGCCTCTGCCTGGCTCAGATTGATGCGCCCGTTGGCAAGCGCGCGCAGAGTAAATTCGCCGGGGCCGGCGGCGCGGGCGTCTAAGGCTAACGCGCAATCAACCAGTTGGCGCAGCAAGACGGGCGAGCCGTGACAGCTTAATTCGACGACATCTTCGCCCGTGAATGAATGCGGGGCGCGAAAGTAAGTAATAAGGGCGTGGTCAATCAGTTCGCCACTTGTTGGATGATAGAGGCGTCGTAGCGTGGCGCGGTTGGGCGCAGGGGCGAAAGCCTCTTCACGCGAGAGGGCGCGGGCAATAGTGAGCGCGTCCGGCCCGCTCAGGCGAATGACACCGAGACCGCCGCGTCCAGGCGGCGTGGCAACCGCGACGATGGTAGAATTCTCGCTCATCTAAAAGAATAGACAGAATTAACAGGGTTTTCAGCTTTGACAGGTCAATGATTTCCCTGTCAGTCTTGCTAAATCCTGTTAATCCTGTCTCTATTGTTGCCCGCAGCTACTTCTTCAAACTGACTTCCAGACGGCGGCGATTGCCTTCGCCGGTGGATTCCGTGCACAAATCTTCTTCTTCGGCCAAACAGAGGTGAATAACGCGCCGTTCTTCGGGCGACATCGGGCCGAAGAAGAAAGGCAACGCGGTGGAACGCACGCGCTGGGCCGCATGGCGAGCCATGGCGCGCAATTCGAGGGCGCGGGCGGCGCGGTAGCCTTCGGCGTCGCAAACCATTCGGCCACCTTCCGGCAATTCCCGCGCAAACGATTGAAAAAGAATATGTTGCAGCGCGTCGAGGACTTCGCCGCCGTCGGCCATAAGGTAAGCCGTATCTTCGCCTTGGATGTTCAAAATACAGCCTTCTGCGCTCTCTGTCGCTTCTATCTGGAGGGACAGGCCCGCGTGATTGGCAAATTCGTTAAGAAAGTCCTGCGCTTTGACGTAAGTTTCGTGCATTTCGTAAATCCTCTAAGTCGTTTGTGGGGTTGTAGTTGCGCCCGCCGGATTGATATGCAGCGTCTTGTTGATGATAAATTGCTGCACAACGCCGACGATATTACCGACTAACCAATAAACCAACAAGCCGGCTGGCGCGCTCCACATCATCCAGAGCATCATTACCGGCATCATCACCGCCATCATATTACGCTGCATCTTGTCGCCCGTCGGGTTCGGTGTCAGTATTTGAATCAAAAACATTGAAGCCGCAAAAAGCAAAGGCAGAATATGAATCATGTAAGGTTCCGCCGTGGAAAGGTCGGGAATCCACAAAAACGGGGCCTGGCGAAAATCGAGCGAAACCGTGATGGCGCGATAAAGCGCGAACAAAAACGGCATCTGTAACAACAAAGGCAGACAACCGCCGAGCATATTGCTTTCCTTAAAGAGTTGCATTTGTTCCACTTGCAACTGCTTCATGCGCGGGTCGTCCGACTTCATCTTCTTCATCTTTTCTTGCAGTTCTTTCATGCGCGGCTGGTATTCCTGCGCTTTCTTCATAGACTTGGAAGAACGCCACTTGAGCGGAAAAAACAGCGAGTAAATGATGATGGTAAAGATGATAATGGCAATGCCATAGCTGCCGGTGAGGTCGTTGAGTTTATTGATGGCCCACAAAATCGGTTTAGAGATTGGACGAGAGAGCGTTTCGCCGAAACCATAGTCAACTACTTTTTCGAGCGCGAATGTACCGCCCAAATTCTTATCGGTGGCAGCCAGGACATTGATGTCTTTCGGCCCGACAAAGAGTTTGGTTTTGCCGTCGGCAGGCAAAGGTAGCTGCGCTGTGAGCAGATAACGGTTTTCTTTGGTGCCGCTGTGGTCGTGTTCGTATTTGTGGCTGACAGTGTAAGCCAGGCCGCCCATTGCCGTTGAGGGAATAGCGAGCATGGCAAAATAAGTGTCCGCAACGCCGGCCCAAGCGAAATTGCCGTTGATGGCTAAGTTATTGTTATTCTTCTCGTTAATGGCTTGCGCTAGGTGTCGTTCCACGCCATCGTTGGCAAACGCCACGGCTTCGGGCGCGACAGAATAGAACGTGTAGTGCGAAATGCCTTGGTCGCCGATGCTAGGGCCAATGAGCAATTTGACGGGCAAAGCCTGACCGCCGCGCGTAGCTTTTACCTCAATGTCGGTGACATAACTGTCAGCGTAAAAGGTAATGCTTTTAACAATTTCTACGCCACTCGCCGCGTCTTTCAAGGTAAAATCAAGGCGTTTGCTGCCCGTGCTGAGGTCAATTGTGTCAGTATCCGCGCCGCTCAATGCGTAAGTACTGGAAGCCAATGCGTTAGACAGATTCACATCATCCGTTGCTAATGCCAGCGGAGCCTCTTGTGGCGTGCGTTTCAAGCCTTCCGGCGAGACCAATTCAAGCGGAATCTGCGCCGTCTTCGGGCCGGCTACGGAATAAAGCGGGTGCTGGGTTGCGTTATTCTGTTTAAGAATCCAACTCGTTGCCATTGCTCCGCGGGTGTCCAGTTTGGTTTCGTAGAGCGGCGATTTAATGGTTACAATACGTTGCGGCGCGTTGCTGTTAAGCACAACGGGCGCGGTTGTATTAGTTGTTGGCGGCGGTTGGGTTGGCCCGTTAGTGGCGGCTGGCGTCGCAGCATTTTGCGGCGTCACAGCGACATTGGCGTTGGCATTTTCCGGCGGCGGCGGGTAAAGCGCGCGCTGCAAATAGGTGAAGCCAAACAAGATGGCAATCGAAAGAACAAAGGCTAAGATAAAACGCTGCTGCTGAGACATGGTAAAATCAGTGTTTAGAGCTTTGCGCCAATCGCTTTAGCCCTGGTTTGCCATACTAAACGCGGCTGAACGGCAAAATGTTTCTTACGTTTCAAGGAACCGGATCGTAACCGCCCTGGCAAAACGGCTGGCAACGCGCCAACCTTTTTGCGCCCAGCCACGCGCCACGCGCCGCGCCGTATTTTTCCACCGCCGCGCGCGTGTAAACCGAACAGGTCGGCGTAAAACGACACGCGGGCGGCAAATAAGGCGAAATCGCCGCCTTGTAAAAATCCAGCAGCGTGATAATAAGCCGCTTCATTATTGCGTAAATCGTAAATCGTGAATCGTAAATGGTAACGGCCAAGTTTCTGGTCACGGTTTACGATTCACTTTTC
>JAYVJN010000219.1:0-9697 GCA_043769325.1 Acidobacteriota bacterium | reverse complement strand
ACACCGTTGGGGTCGGTGCCGGCGTAGAGTTGGCCCTTGGCGTCCACCGCCAGCGCGACGATATTCGTCTCCGCTGTGTCCACGAGTAAGGCGGTTTCGGGCGTCTGTCCGGCCTTCGTCAAACGGTAAATCTTGCCCGCGTCGCCCGTGCCGACAGCCAGAGAACCATCCGCTAACATCGCCAAAGACCAGATATATTTATCCGTCGGGTCGAAATAAGTTTCCGCTTTGCCGTCGGGCGTGATGCGATAAACCTTGCCGTCCGGCGAAGTTCCCGCGTAAACCGCGCCGTCTTTGCCGACGGCTAACGCGGTTACGTCCAATTCCTCCGCGTCGTAAAGCAACGCGCCTTTGCCGTCGGGTGACACGCGATAGAGCTTCCCGTCGTGGCCCGTGCCGAGATAGACGTTACCCCGCGCGTCTGCCGCGCTTGACCAAATAAAAGTCTGTTGCGTGTCGAACACAGCCTCAAAACGCGGGGCCAGCGTCAACGCGCCGTTATCCGCGATAGAGACGCCGCGCGCATCGCCGCGCAACAGTTCGGCGCGTGAATTGGTTTCCCAGATAATTGGTTCGCCAGCCTGGACAGGCCAAGCCAGAGCCGCAAAGAGAAAAACGAAAAGCAGAGCGGGAACAAGTGCTAGTTTACGCATAGTATCTTACCGAACCGGAAGCCTAACAGAGTAAGCCGCTAATCTCAACTGACCGGCCAGTAGGGTAGCAGATGGCGCACCGGCGCGCGCGGGTTGCCGTCAATCGGCGTGGATTTGATGCCGTGCCGGAGCGTGATGAGGTGATAGACGTGAGAATCAATGGTTTGCGGCGTATCAACCGCGCTGCCTTTTGCCAGAGACTTCTGCCAGGCCCGAAACTCCGCGCAATTGGCGAGGCCCATTTCAACTTTATGCGGACGGTCAAAACAAGCTCGCGGCTTGCGTTCGCAAATATGTCCTTGGCCGCTGATGTTCGTTACCACATATCCCGTCTTAATCGCTCCGAAATGGTGAAGTTCGGCGATGTGGCTGGCTAAAAGCAAGACAATAAACCGATTAAGGGCATAGCATTTAGTGAAATGGGTGCACGGGTGAATCAATTCGGCGTGGGTGGCGTCCGGCTGGCTGATGATTTCTTTCTGCACAAACGCGCTAATCTCTTCCCACACGCCAGGCCACCTTTTTTGGTATTTCCCGTTGTTGCGCTTGAGGTCGGCGATAATCTGTTTATGAGCCATATGAATGGCTGTGTTAATGCGGCAATCCTCTTCACCATCGGGGCTAAGGATGAAAGCTCTCTGAAATTGGTCTTCAACGCTGAAAATGCGCTGTTCCAATTGGCGCACCAAAAGCGGATCCAGAGTGGCGAAAATCTCGGCGGCAACCTGGCCCACCGAGCGGCGTTTGGTGACAGCCCGCACGAAATCTTGTAAGGCCCCGTCGCCGCCGCCGGAAATCAGCGTCTTGGGAAAGCGCGGATTGTGGCGGCTGGCCTTTTTGGGCAAGCGAAGGCCAAAGCCCGGCTTGAGCAAAGTGTCTTTTTCCCAGAAATCGAGGCCCTGAAAGTTGCCCAGCGTGGTAATTTCGATGCCAGGCCCCGTGCAGAAAAGAATCATCCCGAACGCATCTTTTGTGCCGTCCTTAAATTGTACTTCGTGCAAGCCATTGGGCAGATATTTGTAAATTATTCCGTCGGGCCGGGGCCGCAAGGGAAAATCGGGAATAAAAGTCAATGCGGAACCGGTCTGCTTTTGTCTGGTTGCCGCGATAAGTTGCGCGCTCCATTTGTGGGCTAACTTATCGGCGGCCCCGGCGCGCCAGGACAAGGGCATGGCCGGCCCGTTCCAAGGATAGCGGCGTTCCCGCCAATGAGCCAAAGGCCAATCGCTCTCCGTCGGACAAATATAACGGGTGGGGCATTCGGACTGGCGGCTGAAGGGTTCGCTGGCCCCTTCGACAAGGACAGTTTCTATGGGTTCGGAGCAGAAAACAGCGGCTTGCAGGGCGGCAGTCACGCCGGCGGCGCCAGCCCCTACGATAAGCAAGCGGCGGCCAGATGGGGAAATCAGCCCCAAGCGGCGGGCGCGTTCCACAATGGTGCGGGCGCGAAACATCTGGTCGCGGATGGAAAAGGGCGAGTGCCAGCCGCCAATCTCAAAAACAAAATGATTGAATAAATGGGCGCGCAGAAAACCGTCTTCAACAGGCATAGCTCATAAAGTGAGGCGCGCGCCAGGGCAAAAAAGGCTAAACGCGCAGCCAAGTGTTTCTTCTTCGTAAAAAGAAGAGTGGGGCCACTTATCACCTGCAAGGCGGTGGCAGAGTTTACGGACCGCGAAGCGTCTTATCTTAAAGCAAACTTTATCGGGCCTCGGGCCGGCGCAAAACGGGAAACATCGGCGTAAGGGACGAGACACGCCAACATTTAACAGCCCCGCATGGCGCGGCGGGCCACAAAATTTAAGGGGCCGGACATTGGGCGCGGGTTGGTCAGGGCGCGGCTAGTTCTTCGACTAGCGGCCCGAAGTATTTTTCGCGCAGTTTGTCTTCTTGCCCGGTAACTAAATAGAATCTTTCCTGGTAGGCTTCCAGCGAGACCGGCTCGTCGTTGTCCTTCATGGATTCGTGGAGTTTTTCCAGAACTTTCGGTGGAAGGCTGTTTGTTTCTTGCATTTTACGCCGCCTTTCTTTTTCGCGGGCCGACAGATAGGGCCAACCGAGAACTTTGCTTCCGTCCGGGGCCGTTACGCCAAAGCGTTGTAATAGGTAATCCTTCATGGCGAACGAAGCCACGCCGGACGGCCTCATCTGAAGCGCCGCGCCGCGCGCGAAAAGTTCCTCACGATACTGCGCCGCCAACGGTTCAGAGGCGGTTATCACAATCAGGCAGGGAAACAAAACGCCGGGCTTGCCGGCGATGTGTTGATGAATTGTATCAAGCCAGGTCAGGAGGTTCTTAAATTGCCCGTCGGGGCCGCCGCCGTTGGAACTTTCGTCGGCCTCAATGAGCACAACGCTATCGGCATACGCGCATACCTTAGCCGCCGCGTCTGCCGTCGTAACCCAAATTATCTTTTCCTGGGGCGTAACCGCAGAGGGCGGGGATTTAGTGTTTTCCGGCGCAAGGGCAGGGCTGCGTTTGCGCCGCGTATCCGCATGGGAAAAGCGAGAGAGAGCAACTTTTACTTTCACAGGCATAGCGTTTTTCAGTCCTATGAGGAACATGGGAGAGCCGTTCTCCGCTTTACACCACGACAAATTTGCTAATCGTCCGCTTCACAGCCGACACGCCTGACGGGAAAACAAGAATGAGCCAGGGTGCTTTCCTTCTTAGCGCAGCATCAACGAAACGGCTATAAACCACAGACTGTAATGCTGTTATCGCTGGTTGTCAACTGCCGGACAGCCTGTTTTGGCTACGCCGGTGCCGGTAAGATGCCGCGCTCCGGCGCGCAGGTTCGCCGCAGCCGTGAAACACTTAGCAGTCTATAATCGAAGTTACGCTTGTCAACAAATTTTGGATTGGCTTGCTGGGGCCGGCGGGCGGGGCCGCCAACCATTCCCAGAGTAGCAAGTTCTGCTCTGTAAAGCAACCTCTAATTGCTTATGTGGCAATCTTTACAACCCTATGTAACGAGCATACAACGAACGCGCCTTTGTGACATCATCGGTGCCGCGAATTATGGCGCGGGCGTCGGCGAAAACGGTTATTTCGTAGCCGTCCACGCTGAGGCGCGTGAGGTAAGCGTTGGTTTTTACTGCGCCGACGGGCCGGAGTTTGGCGGCAAGTTGCGCCAAATCAATCTTCACGCCCTGCGGGGAGGCGATTTGCACGGCGTTGCGCCCGCATAAAACGGCGGTAAAGTCGGCGCGTTCGGCGTTGAGCGTGGCGTAATTATTCAAGCCGCAGGTGGGGCAATCGGGCGCGGGTTGTTTCAGACGGATGCGCCGCCAATCGTTGGCCCAGAGGTCGAATTGCAGCAGGGAAGCGTGGAGCGCGTCGGTGTTGCCGGTCAATAACTTGATTGCTTCCGTTACTTGCACGGCGGCGATGGTGGCGATAATCGGCTGAATGACGCCCGCCGTGTCACAGGTCGGGGCGGTAGCGGCATTTGGTTCAGCCGGGAAAATGCAGCGCAGACAGGGCGACAGGCGCGGGCGAATCGTCATTGTCGCGCCGTAGGAACTGACTGCCGCGCCGTAAATCCAGTTAATGCCGTGTTTGACGCAAGCGTCGTTGAGCAGATAGCGGGTGGCGAAATTGTCTGTGCCGTCAAGCACCAGGTCACAACCTTGAATCAGCCTCTCAACATTGGAGAAATTCATGTCAGCCACTTCGGGTGTGACGATAATGCCGGAGTTGACCTCTGACAAGCGTTGCGCGGCGGCGACGGCTTTGGGCAAGCGATTGAGCGCGTCGGATTCAGTGAAAAGCGTCTGGCGGTGGAGGTTGGACAGTTCCACAAAATCGCGGTCAACCAGGCGCAACTCGCCCACGCCGGCCCGCGCCAGACTTTCAACTTGCGCTGTTCCCAAAGCCCCGCAGCCAATGACGGCGACCCGCGCCCGACACAGTTTATCCTGTCCCGCAGCGCCTATGCCGGGGAATAGTATCTGGCGGCTATATCGTTCGCGCTGTTCAATTTGCAACATAGTAAAATTATGCTAATATCCACAATGCTCTAGCCCAAAATTAACCGAAACCACAGTCAGGCTGCAAGCGAACGGCCTGGTTGCGGCACTTGAAAAACTTCGCAAAACAACCATTGGAGGAGAGAGTATAACGTATGTGGAAAGAATTTAAGGACTTTATTGCTGGCGGCAACGTGCTGGAATTAGCTGTTGCCGTCATCCTCGCCGGCGCGTTTGGTAAAATCGTGGCAACTTTTACCGACGGTATCATCACGCCGGTTATCGGTATGTTCACGGGCGGCATCAATTTCGCGCAAAAAGTGTACTTGCTGGGCGCGTGCCCGGCGGGGAAAGATTGTTCTACGCTAGACGCAGCGAAAGCCGCCGGCGTCGGCTATCTGTCATATGGTCAGTTAATTAACGACATTATTAACTTTCTTATTGTCGCCTTTGTCATGTTTCTGATTGTCAAGGCTTACAACAACATGAAGAAAGCCCAAGCCGCAGTGCCCGCCGGCCCGACGGCAACCGAATCACTGTTGGCAGAAATCCGCGACGCGCTCAAGAAATAGCGTCTTGCGCGGCTTGTCGCATCACTGCAAGCGGCGCGTCGTGGTTTGTCCACAGACTAAACTGCGCCGCCGCTTGGCTTACGAGCATCGGCAGACCGCCCAAAATTGCGCACCCTGCCGCTTGCGCCTCCTGTAAAAAAGGCGTGAGGCGTGGGTTGTAAACCAAATCATACGCCAGCCGGACGCCGCTCAATTGCGCGGCGTTGGCTGGCGTATCGTTTTCCAGCGGGCCGCGTGTGCCCAAAGGCGTGGCGTTGACTACGATGTCAAAATCGCTCAACGTCTGTCCCCAGTGTCCCGCCGTCGCGCCAAATTCTTGCGCCAAAGCTGTGGCCCGCGTCTCGTCACGCGCCATAATGGTTACTTCCGCCCCTGCTTGTCGCAAGGCCCAAACCGCGCATCGGGCCGCGCCGCCGGCTCCCAAAACCGCGCCCCTGGCGTCGCGCAAATCGCGGTAAACTTCGCGTAAGGACGCGATAAACCCTGTGGCATCCGTGTTATAGCCGCGCAAACTGCTATCCGTCAAGACAATGGTGTTGACCGCGCCGATGGCCTTTGCTTCAGGCGACACCCAATCCAGATGCGGCATGACGGCCTGTTTATGCGGCGCGGTGACGCTCAGGCCACGCAGGTTCCAGTTCAATTCACGAGTCGCGGGCTGGGCCATCCGTCGCATAAAAGCGTCCACATCGCGCACCGCCAGGGGCAAATAGACGCCAGGCAGATTTTGCGCCGCCAGTGCGCGGTTATGCACCTGCGGCGATAACGAATGACTCACGGGCCAGCCGATAAGTCCATAAACCGGCGTCTCGCGGGTAATTTCGGCAAAACGGTAAAGGTCGCGCAATTCATCGGCGCGAAACTGCCCTGACGCAGTGCGTTGCGTGTCGTCCAACGCGGCGAATGTCAGCCACGAACCGAAAGCCGGCCCCAAAACCCGCGTCAGCAAACCCGCTTCGCCCATCGCCAGCGCAATGAGCGGACGACCCTCTTGCGCAGCGCGTTGCAGAAGTTGGAAAACAGGCAAACAATCCGTGATGTCATGCGCGGTGACGGCGATTTTCAACACTCCCGCGCCGGTAGTTGCCAACCGTTCATAAATTTTCGTTAAATTGTTTGGCGTGCCGTTAAAATCGTGGTGCGAGGCGATGACTTGAGGCAGCGCGTCGGCGTCCGGCAGCCAATCGCCTTCCATATCGCGCCACGCCAGGCCGACAGCGGTTTGCCGCCAAAAATCCGGGGCCTCTAACGCGCTGAAATCGCTCTGGCCGCCTTGTTCAAGGATGCGGCGCGTGAGTATGACGGGCCGCGCGGCGTCGGCCAGAAGTGCGCGCAACGCCGCCAACGCGGGCGCGAGTTCGGCTTGTTGCAGGTAATCCAAGCGAATTTCTACAATATCCGCTAACTGCGCGGCGCGGGCGAAAGCTGGCGCAAGTTCGCTGGCGCGGGCGACACAAACGGGTATGCAAATTCTTGGCTTCACAGGGTTGGGGAAGAGGGGTTAGGGGTTGGGGGTTGGGGGTAATGGGTTGAACCGCGCCCCTTGAACAATCTCACAAGTCGGGAAGGGTCGCTTGCGCCCGCTTCTGCAATAGCGCGCCCGCCAACTGTAAACCATAGCAGCAATCTCATTTTTGTTTATAAGGTCGGGGAAAGGAAACGCACATAATCTTCTGGTAGGGAACGGACGCGGCCCGCGCCATCGGTAATAACGTGGTAAGTTTCGCCTTCGGCAATAATTACCTCATCGGCGGGGCGGATTATTTCATAACCGAAACGCAACGAACGACGGCGCAATTCGGTAACGTGGGTGCGAATAATAAGCTCGTCGTCGTAATAAGCCGGAGATTTGTAGCGGCAATAACTCTCGGCGACCACCAAAAACGCGCCGTCGTTCTCTTCCATATCGCGGTAAGCAAAGCCCCGTGCGCGGCAAAATTCGGTGCGGCCTATCTCAAACCAAATTAGATAGTTAGCGTGATAGACCACGCCCATTTTGTCAGTCTCCGCATAACGCACGCGCACTGCCGCCTCGTGCCAATCCTCGCTAACTTCCGGTTCGTCGTAATAGTCTGCCATAATAAAAGTATTGCTGCGGACTATAAGAAAATGCGCGCCATGTGTCAAAGGCAAGCGGCCCATCGGACGCAAACAATTTTTTCAGACTCGCATTTCAGTAACTGAAAACACTGCGTTGAAGCCAGTAGCCAGTAACTAAGCCTAGTGTTCAGTCAAGGTTCAAGTGACGGGAGAGATTGGGGGTTGCGGGCGGCCTCACTGTCAACTGTCAACTTTGCGCTTTCAACTGAGTTCACTTAAAAACAGTGGACAGGGCAGAGTTGACAGTTGACAGTGACCCGCTTCTGTCAATACAACCTTGACTGAACACTAGTTGGTTTGTTAATAACGCGGAGCAATAGCATAATACCGCACGGATTCAGTAAATTTCAGGAGTAAAATATGATAAGCAAAGTCATTTGCCACGCGCTCGCAGGAGTTGCGTTGATGATTTTTTCGACGCTCTCCCTGTCCGCGCAAACTCCGGCCCCGACGCCGGACACCTACGTCAAAGATAATTACACCAAGCGCGAGGAGCGTATCACCATGCGCGACGGCGTTAAGTTGTTTACCTCCATTTACATACCAAAAGACGCGACGCAGCGATACCCGATAATGCTCAGTCGCACGCCTTACACCGTCAGCCCTTACGGGCCGGAAAATTACAAGACAGGTTTGGGGCCTTCGGATTTGTTTGCCAAAGAGGGCTACATTTTTGTCTATCAGGATGTGCGCGGACGTTGGCTGTCCGAAGGCGAATATGTCAATGTGCGCCCGCACAACCCCGCCAAAAAAGCCGGTGAAATTGATGAAAGCACGGATACTTA
Organism: Acidobacteriota bacterium; assembly: GCA_043769325.1. GTDB lineage: Bacteria > Acidobacteriota > Blastocatellia > Pyrinomonadales > Pyrinomonadaceae > JAYVJN01. The sequence goes on along the minus strand of JAYVJN010000219.1, from coordinate 1,615 downwards.
CGACACCGTCGAATGGCTCGTGAAAAATCTGCCGAATAATAACGGGCGCGTCGGGATGTGGGGCATTTCGTATCCGGGCTTTTACGTCTCGGCGGGCATCATAGATTCGCATCCGGCCCTCAAAGCCGTCTCGCCGCAAGCACCCATCGCGGATTGGTTTATCGGCGACGACTTTCACCACAACGGCGCGTTGTTTTTGCCGCACGCTTTCAATTTTCTCTCAGGTTTCGGCCAGCCGCGTCCCGTGCCATCGCTGGACCAGCCGAAACGCTTTGTTCATGGCACGCCCGACGGGTATCAGTTTTTTCTCAATCTCGGCCCGTTGAAAAACGCGGCGGAGGCTTACCGCGCCCAACTCGGCACGGAAATCGCTTATTGGAACGAGATGATGGCGCATCCGAATTATGATGATTACTGGCAAGCGCGTAATCTGCGGCCCAACCTGAAAAACATCAAGCCGGCAGTGATGACCGTCGGCGGTTGGTTCGACGCGGAAGATTTGTTCGGCGCGTTACACACTTACCAGTCAATCGAAAAGCAGAATCCGGGAATTTACAACATCCTCGTCATGGGGCCTTGGTTTCACGGCGGCTGGGCGCGCGGCAACGGCGACGGCTTAGGTAACGTGCGTTTCGGCGGCAACCAAGCAGTCTGGTATCGTGAGAAAATTGAGTTGCCGTTCTTCAATTTTTACCTGAAACACGCCGTCGAGGGCAGCCGCCTCAATTTCCCCGACGCCGTCGTCTTCGAGACCGGCGCAAACCAATGGCGCACTTATGAAACCTGGCCGCCCAAAAACGCCGCGCCAAAAGAAATTTACCTGCGCGAAAGCGGCAAACTCGCTTGGGAACAGTCTGCCGAAACGGACGCCTTCGACGAATACATCAGCGACCCCGCCAAACCCGTGCCGTTTATCTCCAACATCGCCCTCGGCATGACCCGCGAATACATGGTTGACGACCAACGCGAATCCTCGCGCCGGCCTGACGTGCTGGTTTATCAAACCGAACCTCTCGCGGAAGATGTGACCATCGCCGGCCCGGTTGAGGTTGCTTTGAACGTCTCGACAAGCGGAACCGATGCCGATTTCGTCGTCAAACTGATTGACGTTTATCCCGACAACGCGCCCGATAACGCGCCCAACCCAACCGGAATGCGGATGGGCGGCTATCAAATGCTGCTGCGCGGCGAACCTTTCCGCGCGCGGTTTCGCAACAGTTTCACAAAACCCGAACCGATGAAACCGGGCCAGGTGACGCCCGTTAAATTCGTCATGCCCGATGCCAATCATACTTTCAAAAAAGGCCATCGCCTGATGGTGCACGTCCAAAGCTCGTGGTTTCCACTGGTTGACCGCAACCCGCAAAAGTATGTCGAAAACATCAATACGGCGGTTGAAAGCGATTTCCAGAAAGCCACGCAGCGCGTCTATCGAGGGCGCAAATCGCCGTCTTTGTTGAAGTTGTTTGTGTTGGGCAAGTAAGCGGATAATTATTAGACATCATGCGGAATTAGGTTTGATAAATTGCCACTAAGCAGGTGAGCAAAAGTTATCAGGTTATAAAAGTTAGAGTTACGCCTTGAGGCGTGATTGGCGTTGTCCACATTCAATTGA
>JAYVJN010000218.1:0-2829 GCA_043769325.1 Acidobacteriota bacterium | reverse complement strand
CTGGTCGGCGGTGACAAACAAGAGAACGCTTAACGGCATTCCCAACCCGCAGGAAAGCGTTAGATACTGTTGCAAATACTTGAGATAACGCTCCGGTTCCGCCGGCAAACGGCTAAGAGTGGAATGCACCACTTGAGCCAACGGGAAATTTACTTGTCGCGCCGGCAACAACGCCAGTTGGTCGGATTTGTCATAATAGCCCAACTCCACCGCGCCCCAACGCCACGCCAGCAACAACATATTAGCTTTATTCGTGAGCAGAAACAATACTGAGTTAGCCGTCAACTGGCCGCCGAAAAGCAACAGCGAACGCACCTCAACCCCACGTTGCGGACGTTCGGGCCGCCATTTTCCCGCAACCAGTAAGCCCACGGCGCGCACCGTCTCCATCGTCACCGCCGTCACCACCAAAGCCCAATAATGCCAGCCGCGCCAGGCCGCCCAAACTCCCACAACATAGCCCACAATATGCGCGGCAAAGTCAATCATCATCAATGCGCCGATTCGCATCCGGCGTTTGAGCAAGGCTTCCGGCTGAATCGCCAGGCCCGCCACCAGATAGATTGAGGCCAACGCCAGCATGATGGGCGGTAGCCGCGCATCCGCGTAAAGCCAGCCCAAAAGCGGCGCACTCAAAGCCGCCAGAAATGCCAATAGCGCGCCGATTCCGACGCTGATCCAAAAAAGCGTATTCACTTGGGCCGGCTGCAAACGCGGGCTTTGAATAATTGCGAGAGATAAACCCGGGTCTTTGAATAAGGAAAAGAGCATGGTGAAAATAAAAACCGTGCTATACAAACCGTAGTCTTCCGGCGTCAGTAAACGCGCCATAACCGGCGTGACCGCAAATTGGGCGAGGAATTTGCCAAACTGCGCGGCTAAAGACCACGCGCCGCCGCGTACTGTTTGCGCTTTCAGACTGCTGCCGGAGTCCGGTTGAAATTGTAGTTCGGTTTCGAGAGTTGCCATGCCGAAGATGCGCGGATAGCTGCGCTAAAGTTCAGGTATGCTACTCTACACGCCCGCCGCCGACTTGAAAAGAGCGTGCAATGTGGTTAGTAACGGAGCTTTAATAAACTGACCCAGATGGTGCCAAATGCGGAAGCCCGCACTTAGTCAAGGGCGTAGCAGACCACACTAGACAACGCCCTTACTTCGTGCGGGCTACCGCACTGCGGCGTCATTCGTACTTGATTGGTTTACTGGGGCAGGTTATTTCTTCCGCGTTACTTAATTATACGCGCTGTTTGTTTGTCCAAAGTTTGTTGGCATGAAGCATAACCCGCTAATTATTTTCGCCCTTGATTCCGCTGATCCTAAACTGATGAAACAGTATATGGACGCCGGATTCATGCCCAATTTAAGCAAGTTAGCCCAAAACGGCTCTCAGGCAACCATCAAAGACAAAGATACGATTATTGAATTAGGCATTTACAACATTATTCTGAGCGGCGCATCCCGCGCCGAAACCGGCTATTACGATTTCAGACAGTTGATACCAGGCACTTACAAAATCAAACACCATGTAGATGGCACAGATTTTGGCCGAGACCCTTTTTGGAGCAACTTAAAAGATACGGGCCAGAGCGTGTTGGTGATGGACGTTTTTGACGCCCGCTTAGTGCCGGACGTGAAGGGCGCGCAAATCGCTAATTGGGGCGTCAACAATATGAAACGGCAGATGACCGCGCTCCCTGCGAACCTGTTTACAGAAGTCGAAGCCTGGGGCGAACGGATTTTTGCCAACCAACAAATGCCGGCTACTTTTCGGGCCAGCCAAGCCATTTATGAACGAATGATGCTCCGCTTGGACAAAAAGCTGGAGCGGATTTTACACCTCTTGCAGAAAGAGCGGTTCGACGTTGTGGCTCTTGGGTTTGGCGAAGTGCACGGCGCGACGCATCAATTTTGGCAGTACCGCCCGGAAAACGCCGAAAATAACCCCGCTTGGCGAACTACCGCGCTAACTTACGCCATCCGCGATATTTACCAGAAAACAGACGAGTGCATCGGGAAAATAATGGCGCAGCTACCTGACGCGGCGAATACTTTTGTCATTTCTCATTGCGGCTTCAAAGACCAATATCCGGTGGAAAATCTGCTCCATAACTTTTGTGTCGCGTTAGGTTATCAAACGCTCAAGCAACCCCCGTGGGCGCAAAAGTTACGGCCCTTAAATATCGCCCGAAAAATTATCCCGCTGGCCTGGCGTATCGCTTTCAGCCGTAAATTTCTCACTACGCGGCAACGCGACGCCATTCTTAGCGATACGTTTGAAAACAACACGGATTGGGAAAAGACCACGCTTTTTGATTTGTCGTCAATGTTTACCGCTTTTTTGCGCGTTAATCTGCAAGGGCGCGAACCAAACGGAACGGTTAGCCCGGGCGATGAGTACGATAAATTGCTGACGCAAGTAGAAAACGACTTGCGGGCCTTGCAAGACAAGAAATCAGGCCAACCGCTTATCAAAGAGATTGTTAAAACCAAAGGAACTTTCACAGCTAGCGAACCGCTTCACTTGCCGGATATTGTGGCTACCTTTCACGATTTTCCTTACTTTATCAAAGAAGCATCGCACCCAAAATGTAACATCAAGCAAAAGCCCAACCTGTTTTTCCGCGACAGCACACACGATGACGAAGGCTTATTCATCGCCGCCGGCCCCAGTATTGAAAGGCGCGGGCGGTTGCTAAACGTCTCGCCGGCGGATTTTGCGCCTACCTTCCTGACGCTGTTAAAGCAACCAATTCCCGACTATATGCGCGGGAAACCATTGGCAGAAATCATCAAACAAACGGATGAATGAACAGCAAGCAGGTAAGGAAA
>JAYVJN010000217.1:0-4191 GCA_043769325.1 Acidobacteriota bacterium | reverse complement strand
GCGTTTCTTTGAGCAATTTGACCAGGTATCTATTTTCCGCCAGAAATTCGGAGACCATTTCTGGCGGACTGCGAACCGTGTAGAGTTCTGCCAATTGCGCCAAATCCTTGGCGGGCAAGCGTTTCGGGGCGCGGCGCGGGAGCGGTTGCCGCAGATAACGGAGCGGCGCGGGGCGCGTGTTGATTTCCGGCGTCATAAAATTACCTCAAGCCTACTTTAACAGGCGTCCCGGCCCGCGTAAACCTCTAGGATGCGCCCGACGATGTTGGTGGTGGATTTGCCATCCACAAAAGGCAGGGGCAGCACGCGCCCGCCGGCGGCTTCGACCTCTTCGCGTCCGTGAATTTCGTCCAAAGCCCAATCGCCGCCTTTGACCAAAACGTCGGGCAACACGGCGGCAATCAGTGAGCGCGGGCTAAGTTCTTCAAACACCGTGACATAATCCACGCAAGACAAGCCGGCGAGCATTTCGGCGCGTTCCTCTTGCGGCACGATGGGGCGCATCGGCCCTTTGAGTTGGCGCGTGGATTCGTCGCTGTTTATCGCCACGACGAGAGCGTCGCCCAACGCACGGGCCGCTTGCAGGTAGCGGACGTGGCCGACGTGCAGAATATCAAAACAGCCATTGGTAAAAACCAGTGTCCGGCCCGCCTCGCGCAGACGGGCGCGGGCTGCGGTTAAGTCGTTAAAAGATAGAATTTTGTCAGTCATGGCAAAGTGGAAAATCTAACACAGCCGGCCCTGCGAACTCTAGCCGGCAAAGACTCTTTCATCTGTTCGACAGCCAGCCGCGCCGCCTTACGTTCCTGGCCGAATTATTCCTTGCCATGGAAGCCCTGATTGAAGAACTGGACTACCCCGAAATAGCCGAACACTTGCGCCAATCCCAGCGGCTACTTCCAAATAGCTTGTTGCGTAAAAGCCAGATCGAAGATAAACTTCAATAACAATTTTCAGTGCGGCGCGTGTGTGGCTGAATTTTAAGGGGATAGTCATATTTCCCGGCCTTATTTTCTCCGTTTTTACAATCTTCCCCGATTGTCTGCCTTTGCTTCCCCCTAATTTATTCACGACAAGTGCCACCTTGCCGAGCAGCAGTTCAAGCGGTTGTTTCTGCGGCGTCGTAATCTGCTTGCAGGTCTTATTTATGCGAATCAAGGGTTGAAACCGCGAAACCCTGGCCTACCATAACGCGGAGCGTGTAATTGTTCCTTGTCAACTGTCACTTGTCCACTGGTTTTCCATAAAGATAGTGGACAAGTGACAGTTGACAGGGAACAGTGGCGTGTTTCCGGCGCGACCGGTTGCCATTGGCAAGCGTGGCAAACACATTCCGGTTTGGCAATTATATTTCAACCCTTGATTCGCATTATTTACAACCATATCTTTCAAGAAAAAGAGTTTTAGATCTACGGAAGGCGCAGAAAACGCGGAAATAAGCAAACACAGAGCTTGGCTGCTTTTTTCCGTGTGTTTCGCGTGTTCCGCAGATAATTCTTTTTCTTGAAGTCTATAAAAGAAATTCAGGAGTCCCAAAAATGATGCAGTTTAACACTACGAGCAACGCGCAAAACTTGCTCAACAACGGTCTGGAAAAACTCTCAATCTTTTTCACCGATAAATTGCCCGGCATTTTGGTTGCGCTGGCGATTCTTATCGTGGGCTGGATTGTCGCCAAAATTATCGGCGGCGTTGTGCGTAAAGCATTGGCCCGCACCGGCTTGTCCACGAGTCTGGGCGGCACGGTGGACGCCAATCCCGCGACCATTGAAACTTGGGGCGGCAAGATTGCCTATCTGCGGTGGATAATGTCGCATTACTGATACTTGACCTGCTTATCTGTGTAATTTGTGAAATCTGTGGCAAAAATTCTTTTTCTGGAAGTGTCTAGTGGAGCTATTTGGAAGTACCACCCCCTACCAAAGAAGAGAATGACGTACCAATACGGAAGCCCGCACTTAGGCAAGGGCGCAGCTTGAGACGACGCCCCATACGCACCAAGTTAAGCCGCAAGCTATGTAGAACAGCCTGTTTAGCCTGTTCCCGTGATGCAAGATGCCTGTTACTTGGCAACACTTAGCTGACTCAGCCAGCCACAGGCTAGACAGCCTGTGGTACGATTTTGGCGGTCATACCGCTTAACTTGGTGCGTATGAGACGACGCCCTTACTTCGTGCGGGCTTCCGCATTGGTGGCTATATTTTTCTCGTTATGTGTGGGGTGTCCAACTTTCAAATAACTCCACTAGCTCTCTGTCAATCCTGCGAAATCTTGTTAATCCTGTCTATTTTTATTTCCCGCGCTCAAAGCGTATAATCCCCATTTACCTTTGGACGGGAATTTAACGCTATGAGCAATCCTTTTACCGACAACGAACAGAGCCAGATTCGGCTGGAACATCTGGCTAAACTGCGCGAACTCACGGGCAATGTTTATCCCAACAAATTCGAGCGCAGCAACGTCTTACAATCCGCTTACGGCGCGGACACCGTTTCCGCCTTGCTGGAAAAATACGGCCCGCTGGCCCCGCACGCGCCCGAAGGCCAACGCCCCGCACCGGAAGACCTGGAGCGCGTCAACGCCCAACTCAACCCCATCACGGTACGCATCGCGGGCCGCCTCGCCACGCCGCCCCGCGTCATGGGCAAAGTCGCCTTCGTCCACCTTTCCGACGGCAAAACGCGGCTGCAAATCTATGTCCGACGGGATGATGTCGTGGGCGTGCGAAACGACGGAGAGACGCCGGGACACAGCGACGCAGAGAACGCGGCAGCGTCCGACACTCAGCACTCAGCACTCAGCACTCAGCACTCGGTAAACGGTTGGGAGCTTTTCGGCCTCTGTGATCATGGCGATTTTATCGGCGTTGAGGGCTATTTGTTTGTCACGAAGATGGGCGAGTTGTCGGTGCACGTCAAGCAGTTGCAGTTTTTGGCAAAGGCTTTGCTGCCCATGCCCGACAAGATTCACGGCATCAACGACCCCGAAATACGCCAACGCCAACGCTACGCCGACCTCATCGCCGGCAGTCTGAAAATCGAACACGAGGAAGGCGAACTCTCGCCGCGCCAGGTCTTTGAACGCCGCGCCAAAGTCATTACGACCATGCGCCGCTTCTTGGACGAACACGGCTATATCGAAGTGGAAACGCCCATGCTCGCGCCCCTGGCGACGGGCGCGGCGGCGCGGCCCTTTGTCACGCACCACAACGCGCTCGACATCCCGCTCTACGCCCGCATCGCGCCGGAGTTGTACCTCAAGCGTTTGACCGTCGGCGGCTTTGAGCGCGTCTATGAACTCAACCGCAACTTCCGCAACGAGGGCGTTTCCCACAAACACAACCCCGAATTCACCATGCTCGAATTCTACTGCGCCTACATGAACGTCAACGGCATGATGGATTTCTGCGAGGAGTTGTTAAAGGAAAGCGTGAAGGCCGCAACCGGCGGGCTGCAAGTCACGTTTGAAGGCCAAGAGATTGATTTCAGCAAGTTTGAGCGGCGAAGTATGAAAGAGGCTATCAGTGACGTTTGGCTTGAACACTACAAAGATATTGTCAACGAAGACATCACGCTAGATAGGTTAAACGATGCAAGGACTGTGCTTCGTCTTGCCAGCACTTTGCCCAAAATTTGGCCTCTTTTAATGATGACATTAGATGAAGACACTTTTATAGGTCATGCGATTACTATCCCTATTCAAGAATTATTCGATAACCCAGCCAGACATCTTAATGATGCTCAAGAAAAATTAAGAACTCGCTGGTCTGAGTTATGGAGTATGTCTGCATCCGACTTTCCTAGAGATTCAGTTCACTTTGCTGAACATCACAACGAGTTAGTTGCGAAAGCTGTTGTTCAACTTTTTGAACTTGTTGCAGAACCCAAACTAATTCAACCAACATTCATCACCGACCACCCGAAAGCGATTTCGCCGTTGTCGAAGGCGTCGCCGGAGAATCCGGCAGTGGCGGAACGGTTCGAGTTGTTCATCGCGGGGATGGAGTGCGCCAACGGCTTTTCGGAGTTGAACGACCCGTCGGAGCAGCGCGAGCGTTTTCTCGAACAGATGGCGCAGCGCGACAAAGGCGACGACGAGGCGATGGTCTTGGACGACGACTACATCCGCGCCCTCAGCTACGGGATGCCGCCCGCCGCCGGCATCGGCATCGGCATTGACCGCCTCGTCATG
>JAYVJN010000216.1:0-13878 GCA_043769325.1 Acidobacteriota bacterium | reverse complement strand
TTTGCAGAAGCCCGCACTACGTCAAGGGCGAAACACACTTGACGAAGTGCGTGTTTCTGCATTAGTCAAAAACTCAATTTATGACCGTTCAAGGTATAGAAAATAACGCCAAGCCACCTCGCCGGAGAGATTGACCCCAACCTCACGCCGGCTGTGGTTATCAATTATTATCTATCAGCTATCATCTATTACGGTCACAACGCCGGTTTAGCCATAATAAATGATAATTGATAGTTGATAATTGATAACAGGCAATACTCCACTCTTATTTTGAATAAGCCCGAGCATTTGCAGACCATAGAAGATTTTACTTCCCTTTTCCCTTAATAATTTGCTACCATGAAAAGTGTTGCGGCCATCTGCCGCCCACGACTTCCTTTCCTATCTCGTACTTATTCCTTTTAATGAAGGCAATCAACTACAGTTTTCCGCTGCTGGTCGAAACGGAATCCCGCGCCACTGTCGCTCAAGAAAACGGTCTCTCTTTTCAGTTATTGAGCGCCGCTTTCGAGTCCCTGCCGGATGGCGTTTTTTTATTTGATTCTGAGCGTCAGCTGCGTTTTATTAACCGCGCCGGCCAGCGTTTGCAAAATCCTGACGGTGGCTGGCCGGTGGGCCGGCGTTGCTGTGAGATGTTTTGGGATAGCGACGATAAGCGCGGCTGTCTGGTTGACCGTGCCGTTGAAGAAGGCCGGCTGGTTGAAGTGGAAATGCAAAGCAGCGGCAGTAACGAAACTAATATCGTCTTGCTGGTCTTGCCGGTGCAGGAAGACGGCGGCGGCAAAAACCGGAGCGCGGTGGTTATTGCCCGCGATATTTCCGCTTTGCGCCGCGCCCAAGAAGCCACCTTTGAGCAAAAAGCCTTTCGCGCTAGTTTAGCTGACCGCGCGCCGGACGAAATTTATACCCTGGACAGAGAAGGCCGCATTACCTGGATGAACGCCCGCGCCGAAGCTGCCAATTTGTCTCTGCCAACCGGCGTTTTACAACGTCATTTCACCGATTTCGTAGTGCCGGAAGCGCGCGCTTTGGTGCAGCAACTGATGGAACGCACACTGGCTGGCGAAGAAGGCAGCGCTGAATTTAAGGTGGAACGCGCCAACCGCGTCATCCAAGATGTCGAAGCCCACGCTTCTCCGCTCTGGAAAAATGGCTGCGTCAACGGCTTTTTAGTCTTCTTGCGCGACCTGACCGAACGCAAATTGATTCAACAACGCATCGCGCAATCAGAAAAACTCCGCGCCGTCGGCGAACTGGCGGCGGGCGTGACGCACAACATCAATAATTCGCTGACCATCATCCAAGGCAGCACGCAATTGCTGCAACGCCGCACCGAAGACAAAGACGTGCAGCGCGGCTTGCAATCCATCTTCCAAGCCTCGCTGGAAGCCGGCCAAACCTTGCGCCGCATCCTGGATTTTGCGCGGCGGGAAAATACGGAAGATTTTGCGCCCATTGACGTGGCCGAACTCGTTACTTCAAGCGTCGAGATTGCGCGTCCCAAATGGCAACGCAAAGGTAACAACCCCATTAATGTTGTGGTCGAAAACCAAGACACGCCATATACTTTGGGGCTCTTGGCCGAGATTCGTGAAGTTGTGCTGAATTTCGTCTTCAACGCGGTTGACGCCATGCCCAATGGAGGCACCATTGAAATTGGTTGCCGCACTGAAGTTGAAAGCGCGTGTTTCTGGGTAGCCGACACCGGCTGCGGCATGACACAAGCAACGGTAGCGCGTATTTTCGAGCCTTTCTACTCAACCAAAGGCGAAAACGGCACAGGGCTGGGGCTTTCCGCATCTTACGGCATCATCGAACGGCATGGCGGGCAAATCGTCGTCGTCAGCGAACCTGGTGAAGGCACACGCTTTGAAGTGCGTCTCCCGCTTTACGATACTGCGACAGCTTTGCCCGGCCACGAAATGCCAGCCCATGGCAAGAAGATGGCCCGCGTTCTGTTCGTTGCCGACGAAGGCGCGCAAACTATCAAATAAACCCGTTAATACCGCCGAAAGGTTCCCCCACGATTTACGGTTTACGGTTTACGATTTACGATGCTTGCGTGTCGCTCAGGATTCTCCAACTCAACTCAGCGCGTGATTTTGGCGGCGGTGAACGCCATTTGGTTGAGCTCTGCCGTGAATTAACCGCACGGGGCCACGTCATACATCTCGCACACCGCCCACAAGCAACACTGTTACAGCATTTAGCCACGCCCTTAGAGCTTCACCCGCTACCGCTACGGAATGCGTTTGACATTGGCAGCGCGCGCCGTCTGGCACAAATCTTACGCGCTTGCAAAATTGACCTCATCCACGCGCATCTGGCCCGCGATTACCCGTTAGCAGCTCTGGCCGTGAAACTTTATCCCGCGACGCGGCTAATAATCACGCGCCACGTCATGTTCCCGCTTAGTCGTTGGCACGCGCTCATTTTGCGCCGCGTGGCCCGCGTGATTGCCGTCTCTGCCGCCGTCGCGCAGCAACTCCAAGCGCAACGCCTGGTAACACCGGACAAGCTCCATATCATCCACAACGGCATTGACTTAGCGCATTTTGTCAAACCACGCGACGCTGTCGCCAGAGCCGCCTTTGGCGCCCGTTGGCAAATCAACCCGGCGCATCTCTTGGTCGGCGCGTTGGGCGATTTGAACCCGCGCAAAGGGCCGGACGACTTTCTCCGCGCCGCCGCCGCCGTTGCCGCCAACCGGGATGATGTAACCTTTCTGTTGGCTGGGCCGGACACTTCGGGCGCGAACGCAGACCGGGCGCGGCTGGAAAACTTAGTGCAAACATTAAACTTAACAGAACGAACACGCTTTTTAGGTTGGCGCGAAGACACGGCGGAATTTTACGGGGCGTTGGATTTATTCGTCTCAGCCTCGCACACAGAAGCGTTCGGCTTGACGCTGGCCGAAGCTATGGCGTCCGGCCTGGCGGTGGTGGCGACGCGCACCGCCGGCGCACAGGAAATCATCAACCACGATGCCAACGGACGGCTGACGCCCATCGGCGAACCTTTAGTTTTGGCCGCCACCATCAGCGAATTGCTCGCGCAGCCGCAAGTCCGCGCCAGGCTTGGAGCAAATGCGCAAGTAGATGCTTGCGCCCGTTTTGGCCTGGCGCAGATGGTCACGGAAACGGAGAAAATTTACCATGCAGCCCTGGCCCTGCACAATTAAACGATTTAACTGACGGGGAAATTTCCTAAATTGCTGGAAGCGTTGTATTATTGCGCTTATATGAGAAGTGCAAGCTTGGTAATTTAGTTACCAATAGAGCTTCCCCCCAAGCAATGTTATTGATTTGCGTGCGGTTAGCGTTAGCACAAAACGCGCGAGACACTAATCGCGGTTCGTGCGCGTGGCTCATTTTCTGCCCCGAAATGCCAGCTACTATGCCCTAGCATCAGCGAAAAAGAAGGTAGTGCTATAATGAAGATACGAAAAATAGGTTTCGTCCTAGCTTTTATGGGCCTCGTAACGACAGCGGTTAGTCCGGTGTTGGCTGCGCCGGTGCAGATGAAACAGGTCAAACAAGTCCTGAAAGGCAATTACCGGCAAGGGGGCGACAACACCTCTTTAGACTTGCGTTTGGTTGGCGAAGGTGACGAAAAGAAACCCGCCGCCACCACGCAAGACCCGAATAATTCCGGCGCGACGCAGGAAAAACCGGGTGGCACTATGACGCCGCAAGAAGAAGTGCAAGAAGACATCACAGTTGAAAGCTGCGATTGCCCTGACTTAGAAGATATTCAGGCGCCGAAAGGCCGCGGGTTTCCTAAGTGGTTGCTGGGTTTAGGCGCGCTACCGCTGGTTTGCCTGACCGGTGTTTGCACGAGCGATAACCCGCCCAACTTTACGCCGCCAGGCGGCGGCGGCGGCGGTGCTACGCCAACTCCGACGCCAGGTGGTGGTGGTGGCGACCCGACGCCGACGCCACCGGTTCCTGAACCGGCCACTTTGCTTTTATTTGGCTCCGGCCTTTTAGCTTTAGGCGCGGCTGCGCGTCGTCGTCGCAACGGCGGTGAATTTTAAGTAACGGGAGGAAAGAAAATCATGCGTAAAATCAGTGTTAAATGCTTGGTCGTGCTCTCGTTGCTGACGGCTTTTTGCTTCGCGCCGGCGCAGGCCAAAGATAAGTTAAAAAAACCGGCCTACGGGCGTATAAAAGTTACTTCAAACACGCCGGACGCGCCGATTCGCGTCAATGGCGTAGAGCGTGGACGCACCGGCGCAGAACCGGTTTTGATTGACCTGCCGCCAGGCAGCTACGACGTGGAAGTGCTGTTTTCGCCCACCAAGCCTTACCGCACTAACGTACTGGTTGAAGCCGGCAAGCAAAACTGCTTGTGCCTCAATTACAACAAAAAGACCATCAAACTGCCATGCCCTTATACGGTTGAGGTTTCGGCCCCATCTGTGGTCAACGACGGCGATTTGATTACTTTCGTATCAGAAGTGGCGTATGCCGGTTCCGGCGTCCTGAGCTATGCCTGGAGCGTCTCGCCTTCTTCAGCTAAGGTTGTGCGCGGCGCAGGAACGAATACCATTACGGTTGATTCGACCAGTTTGGGCGGGCAAAGCGTAACCGCTACGCTCATCGCCGACGACGGTTCGGGCGACACGCGCTGCCGCCAGATGGCACAGGCCACGGTGCCGGTCATCGCGCCGCCTTCGCCGAAACCCACACCACGCGAATACGACGAGTTTCCGGTCGTAGCCTTCGACGACATCAAGGCGCGTTTAGACCTTTACGCCAGCGAATTGCAGAATGCGCCGGATACCACCGCATATGTCTTTGTCTATGGCGGCAGAACCAGCCGCACGGGCGAGGCCGATAAATTGGTTGAACGCTCACGTTCCTATCTCGTCACGAATCGCGGCATTGATTCTTCGCGCCTGGTGATTGCCAACGGCGGCTATCGGGAAAACGCGCAGTATGAACTATGGCTTGTCCCGCCGGGGGCCGACCTGCCGCAACCCGCGCCTACCGTCGCGCCTTCGGAAGTGATGCCGGCGAAACCCGCCGTCCGCCGCCCACGCGCCAAAGCGAAGGCCAAGGCCAAGCCACGCGCTATGCCCAAGCCGGTCTTGAAAAAACGCCGCGCGCCGGTGCAAGGCAGCGAAGAATAAACCGCGCAGTTTCACTGACGCTTACGACAAAGCCCGCTTGGATTAGTTAAATCCAGGCGGGCTTTGTACTTTCGCCGTCGGCCACGCCTGACGGTTTGCTTTTTTTGGCGGCGGGCCTGAAACTTAGTCGCAAGGTAGCGCGTATGCCCTTTCACGCGCTATATTTATTCGACAACATTAGAGGTGAACCCAATGAAGAAACGCTTTGTTAGCAGTGGTCTGTGCGCCGTGTGGCTTTTGTTATTAGTGGCGAGCGCAATGGCTCAGAACGCCGCCAAACCACCCGCCGAAAAAGATTTATGGAAAGCCTTGCAGTGGCGCAGCATCGGGCCTTATCGTGGCGGGCGCAGCGTCGCGGTGGCGGGCGTGGCCTCGCAGCCGAAAGTCTATTATTTTGGCGGCACTGGCGGCGGCGTCTGGAAAACAACGGACGGCGGCGCGAATTGGGCCAATGTCTCGGACGGCTTTTTCAATACGGGAACTGTCGGTGCGATGGCCGTCGCGCAGGACAACCCCAACGTGATTTACGTCGGCATGGGCGAGACGCCGATTCGCGGCAATGTTTCGCACGGCGACGGCGTTTATAAATCAACCGACGCCGGCAAGACTTGGAAACACATAGGTTTAGCCGACACACGCCACATCGGGCGCATCGTCATTCACCCGAAAGACCCGAACACGGTTTACGTTGCGGCGTTGGGGCAGATTTTCGGCACTAATGAGCAGCGCGGCGTTTTTCGCACCCGCGACGGCGGCAAAACGTGGGATAAAGTTTTGTACCGCAATGAGAAAGCCGGCGCGGTGGACATCACCCTTGACCCCTCAAACCCGAACGTCTTGTACGCCTCGATTTGGGAGGCCAAGCGCACGCCGTACAGCATGGAGAGCGGCGGCCCCGGCAGCGGCATCTTCAAAACCACCGACGGCGGCGATAATTGGACGGAAATCTCACGCAATCCGGGCTTGCCGAAAGGAACTCTCGGCATCAGCGGCGTCTCGGTTTCGCCGGTCAACCCAGAGCGCGTGTGGGCCATCGTGGAAGCCGAAGACGGCGGCGTTTTTCGTTCCGACAATGCCGGCGAGACGTGGACGCGCACCAGCGAAGACCGCAATTTGCGCCAACGCGCCTGGTATTACAGCGAAATTTACGCCGACCCCGCCAACCTTGACCGCGTTTATGTTTTGAACGTCAATTTTCATCGTTCCGACGACGGCGGGCGCACTTTTCGCTCAATCCCTGTGGAACACGGCGACACGCACGACCTGTGGATTGCGCCCAACGACCCCAATCGCATGATTTTAGGTGACGACGGCGGCGCAGAAGTGACCACCGACGGCGGCGCGAATTGGACGGAAGAAGACCAACCGACGGCGCAATTTTATCGCGTCACGACGGATAACGAGTTTCCTTACAACATTTATGGTGCGCAGCAAGACAATTCTACCGTTGGCATCAAGAGCCGCAGCGACGGTTTCGGCATCACCGAACGCGATTGGGACGATGTGGGCGGCGGCGAATCGGGCTGGATTGCGCCCCATCCGAAAGACGCAAATATCATATTTGCCGGTTCTTACGGCGGTTTGCTGACCAAATTAAACCGCAAAACGGGGCAATCGCGCATCATCAACGTCTGGCCCGATAACCCGATGGGCGATGGCGCGTCGGCCATGAAATACCGCTTCCAGTGGAATTTCCCCATCGTTTTTTCGCCGCACGATTCCGACACGCTTTACACCGGCGGCAACATCGTCTTCAAAACGACCAATCAAGGCCAATCTTGGACGGCGATTAGCCCCGATTTGACCCGCGACGACAAATCCAAACAAGGCGTTTCCGGCGGGCCGATAACGAAAGACAACACCAGCGTCGAATACTATTGCACCATCTTTACGATGATGGAATCGCCTGTGCAGAAAGGAGTTATCTGGACGGGTTCAGACGATGGGCTGGTTCACGTCACCCGCGACGGCGGCGCGAAATGGGACAATGTGACGCCGCCCAAAGCCATGCTGCCCGAATGGATTCAGATAAATTCGCTGGACGCCTCTCCGTTTGACGCGGGCACGGCTTACGTTGCCGCGACGATGTATAAATCCAACGACTTTAAGCCGTATCTCTATGTCACCAATGACTTTGGCAAATCGTGGCGCAAAATTACCAACGGCTTGCCCGACAACTCGTTTACCCGTGTCATTCGCGCCGACCCGAACCGCAAAGGCGTGCTTTACGCCGGCACGGAAACCGGCCTCTGGGTTTCCTTTGACGACGGCGCAAACTGGCAATCGTTACAGCTAAACCTGCCCATCGTGCCGGTCACGGATTTAATTATCCAAAAGCGCGAAGGCGATTTGATTGCCGCCACGCAGGGCCGCGCCTTTTGGGTGCTGGACGACCTCAATGTGGTCTATCAAATGGCCGACGCGAAAGCCGCCAAAGACGCGCTGCTCTTCAAAGTTGAGCCGAGTACGCGCGGCGGTGGTTTCGGCGGTTTTCAGTTGCCGGCCACCGCTACCGTCGGCGCGAATCCGGCCAGCGGCACTTCGGTTTACTACTATTTGAAGGACAAACCAAAGGGCGGCGTGACGCTGGAATTTTTCGACGCGGCGGGTAAACTAATCCGCAAATTCAGCAGCGAAGATAAAACGCCTGGCCCGAAACCTGCTATGGAAATTGGACTTAACCGTTTTGTCTGGAATCAGCGTTACGCGGACGCGACAACTTTTCCGGGCCTTATTATGTGGGCCGGCAGCGTTACGGGGCCGCGCGCCGTGCCAGGCAATTACCAGGTGAAGATGACCGTTGGCGGGCAGACGATGATGGAAACTTTCGCTCTCCAAAAAGACCCGCGCACCGCTACGACGCCCGAAGATTTCGCCAAACAGTTTGATTTTCTGCTGAAAGTGCGCGACAAGCTGGACGAAACTCACAAAGCGATTATCAACATCCGCGACACGCGCGCGCAAATCGAAGGCGTCATGTCACGCGCCAAAGACAACAAAGCCATTGCCGATGCGGGAGCGGCCCTCAACAAACGCATGACGGAAATCGAGGAAACGCTCTATCAAACCAAGAACCGTAGCGGTCAAGACCCGCTCAATTACCCGATTCGGTTGAACAACAAACTGGCCGCTGTCGGCGGTTTGGCCGGGGCCTCCGACGACCCGCCGACAGACCAATCCATCGCGGTTTACAACGAACTCGCGGGCCGGATTGACGCGCAGCTAAACGCGCTCAAACAGTTGATGGCAAACGACCTCGCGGCCTTTAATAAACTCGTGCGCGACGGCAACGTGCCGGCCGTGATGCCGAAAGCCCCGTAAAGAAACCAGGCAGATGGGACAAAATACATAGCCAAATAATGTTCAGTGTATAATGCCCGGTGTTCAATGATTGGGCATCAAACATTAAACTCTGAACATTATTTGGCTATGTATTTTTTTGGAAGGCAAACAAAATGGAAAAGAACCTCGTCTTGGCAAAGTCGCATCAATTTGCGCTCCGAATGGTGCGGTTGCATCATTATTTGTGCCACGAAAAACAAGAGTACATTCTGAGTAGGCAAGCCCTCATCGCCGGCACAGAGATTGGGGCGCACATCAAAGCCGCGCAAGAGGCTGAGGCTAAAACCTTCTTCTTTCAGGAAATGGGCATCGCCCGGCGGCAAGCCTCGAAAGCTGAATATTGGCTACAACTTTTACACGAAGGCGACTTTTTAGACGAGAAAGCCTTTACCTCAATTCACGCTGACTGTGTGGAATTGTTGAAACTTTTGACCTCTATTCTCAAGAGCGAGAACCGGCCCTAATCTGTACTTATGGCGCAAGAAATCACTGTTAAAATCGAACGCATCTTGCCCGGCGGTTTGGGGATAGCCCATGCCGAGGGGCGCACTTTTATGGTCGAACTGGCTGCGCCGGGCGATGTTGCCCGCGTAAAAATTGACCGTCGGCAAGGCAAGGCGTCGTTTGCTTCAATTGTAGAAATTGTGGGGCCTTCGCCTGTTCGCGTCGCCCCGCCATGCCCGCATTTTGGCGTTTGCGGCGGGTGCGATTTTCAGCATTTGAGCTACGCGGCGCAACTTGAAGCCAAGACTGGCATTATTAAAGATTGTCTGCGCCGTATCGCCAAAATTGAGCCGCCGGATGTGCCAATAACACCCGCGCCGCGCGAATTTGGTTATCGCACACGGGCTGAGTGGCAACGCGAAGGGCGCAGAATCGGTTATTTCGCCCGCCGCTCACACCGCATTTGTGATGTGAGCGAATGCGCGGTGCTGGCCCCGGCATTACAGGCCGCGCTCACTAATTTGCGCGGCGAAGATTTGCCCGCCAGTGTCACAGAGCTAAATGCGCAGGCGGGCGCGGATGGCGTCTCGGTTGCGCCGATGCGTCCCAACGAAGTGCAGGTTCGCATCGGCGCACACTCTTACCGTCTCAACGCCAACGGCTTTTTTCAGAGCAGCCCGGACTTACTGGCACAGTTGATTGAATTTGCGCTGGCGGGCGCGGCGGGTGAATCCGCGCTTGATTTGTATTGCGGCGTAGGTCTGTTCACGCTGCCTTTGGCGCAAAGGTTTGCGCGGGTAGCTGGCGTGGAGGCCAACCTGACGGCGGTGGAATACGCGCAAATAAACCTCATCGGCGCGGGCCATTCACACGCCGACGCGGTTTATGGACAAGTAGGCGAATGGCTTATGGAAAACGCAGCCGAATGGCGCGGCGCGGACTTTGTCTTGCTCGACCCGCCGCGCGCGGGCGTTGAACCTGGCGGCATAGAATGTTTAGTCAAACTCGCGCCACAACAAATTGCTTACGTTTCTTGTGACCCGGCAACACTGGCGCGTGATTTGCGCACTTTACTAGCGGGCGGTTACAAACTTGACTCCATCGCCGCGTTTGATTTATTCCCGCAGACGCATCACGTCGAAACAGTGGCGCGGCTCAGTTTATGCTGATGAAGTGTGGTCGTGGACGACGCGCCAGCCTTCCTTAAACTTGCGAAAAATGAGCGTAAAGCGTCCGTGCGGATTGTCTTTGTCGCGGGTTAAGGCCCAACGCCCGATGACGACGGCGTTTTTCTTGTCAATGAGTTTGATGTCGAGGTCGGAAAAGGCCAGCGCGCCCATTTTCGCGCGCGAATCGTAACCTTTTTTGTAGCGGTCAAGCGTCGCTTGCCAGCCGTGTGTGACCGAATCGCCGGAGATGAAAACGGTCTCCTCCGAACGCCAGTAGCCGTTCATAAATCCTTCAATGTCACCGCGATTCCAGGCGGCAACCTGTTCGTCCAAGACGGCGCGGATGTCGGTCTCCGCGTTTCCTTTTGCCATCACGCCCGCTGCCAAGCAAAGCAACACTAATCCGGCGCGTAAAAAAATAGTCATAGCCATCTCCTTAATTTTGCTGTCTAATAATATGTCCGGTTGCGTTTTTGGCGCAACTTTCGCCGGCGCGTGTCGTTTAGCAAAACGAGAAGCCGCGCTGCGCGATTGGCGAATTGCCAAAGGAAAACCGCAAAATCATGGCGTTTTTGCGTTCCTGGCAGTGGCACGGAAATTGTTTACAGTAATAACGGGAGGAAACCAAGATGCTTACCAAAACGGAAGGACGTATTAACTGCGGGGCGTGTGGCGTAGAAAACTGGGAGGCCGCGCCTTTGTGTGTGAATTGTAGCCAGGCGTTGGTTGTGGTCGCGCCGCCGGTTAATTTCGCTGACAAAACCGCGACGCAGAAAGTGGCGCGGTTGTTTGAGGTCGCAGATTATCTGCTGATTTTGCCCGGCACGTTTAGTTTCGCTTTCGGAATGTGGTACGCGCTTGCCGCCGGAAGCGATGGTAACTCCAATGCGCTCTTAGCCGCCGGCGGTTTTGCGTTTGCTTATCTGCTTGGCTGTTATCTGTTTCTCGGTTTTTTTCGCCACTCGCGCGGGCGCAAGATTTGGGGCGGCCCCGTCGTTTTGTGGAGTTTGACGGCGTTGTTTAACCTGCCGCCGTTTCTCGCGTGCGCTTACGCCTTTCGGGAAAATTTCGCCGCCAACGTAGGTTTTGGCCTGGCGAGTTTGTGGTACGGCCTCGTCGTGCTGCTCTCGTTGTGGTCGCTGCGCCAGACTTTAGTGGAAGGCGCGGCGGCTTAGAGGAACAAATCCATGCACCTCACCATTGAATGCGCCCGTTGCAGTGCCGCGCATTATCAACCCTTAATGATTTGCCCGTTTTGCAAGTTTGGCCCGGTGTTGCCACCGGCGGCCAAACGGCCCGTCGCGCAGCAAGTGGCTTTTCTGATGGCAATCGCGGATGTCGTGGGAATTATCCCTGCGACCATTGGCTTGCTTTATTCGTTAATCTCCCCGGTGTTTACGCTATTCATCTTGCCGGTTTATGCGTTGGGCGTCTGGCTGATGATTAACTTCTTTCGTTACTCGAAAAAGCGCATGGCTTACGACGGCCCTGTCGCCTTATGGGGCGTGACGTTGGTTTACAATTTCATCGGTTTTCTCATCGGACTGTACAACCTGACGAATACGCATGACCAAGAAATTTGGCGGTATTGGGCCATTTGGATGGCGTGGTTGGTGGTTTGGTCACTGGCGGCGTTGGTCAGCGAGTTACACGCTTTTAATGTCGCCCAAGCCGATTATGCGCGGGCCGCCGCCCAACTAAACCAGGCCGCGCAGCCATTCGCACACGTCCAGGCGCATCGGGTCGGTGAAATCGTGCCCGGCGTCGTAGGCGCGCACGGTTACGTCGCGGGCGCGGGCGCGTAGCTTTTCCGCGTTGGCGGCGATTTGCTCCGGCGGGTAAAACTCGTCTTGTGTGCCGTGCAGGTAGAAAATCGGGGCGTCTGTTGATTGGTAAAGCTCGCTTGTCGCCCAATCGCCGGGGATGCCGCCGCACATTCCAATGACGCCGCGCAAAATATTGGGGTGCGTGAAGGCAAAGCGGAAATTGAGCGCGCAAGTCTGCGAAAAGCCCAACAAAAATATCCGCGCGGGGTCGGCGACGCCTTCGCCTGTGAGTTGGGCGATAACGTCTAAAATGAATTGATGGTGCAGCGCAATGGATTCTTCGGCTTTGAAATTGGTCTGCCAGCCAAAGGCGAAACGCAACGGCACGCCCCGCTCAAACGGCTGCTTGATGTGTTGGTGAAAGCCTTGCAGCGCGGCGACGGCGAAACCTTCGGGGGCCATCTGTTGCGCCTCGCGCATGATTTGGCGTTTGCTCGCGCCGTAGCCGTGCAAGGCCAACAACAAAGGGCGCGGGCCACCGGCGGCGGGCGCGTCAAGGTCGTAGTAAAGGTTGATTTGCGCGGTTACGGCGCGGTTTTCTTGCAACATTACGGCAGGTCGGGGATGTCCTCAAAAATCTCACTCACTAAGCAACTAAAGCCCGGCAAAAGCGGCGTTTCCAGCGTATCCACCGCGTAAAATGTGCCGACAAGTCGCAACGCAGCCCTTTCGCGGCGGTAAATTTCCACCGTGCGCGATAGCCAATTCACCATCCAAGACTCCGACACTCCGCGCCGCGAGTAAAGTTTCAGTTTAGCCTCGCGGTCACGCATTTCGTTAGCGCGGTTGCTGAACGACAAAACCTCAATCACCAATTCCGGCGCACCGTGCAGTTTGCCGTCATCGCCCAATAGCAACGCCCGCCGTTCCTTGCTAATCCACACTACATCGGGCGCAACGTCGTCGTCATCAGCAAAAATTACACCGGGCGCAAGATTAACCTGCCCGGCTTTGGTCTGTTTATTCCAAACATTCAATACGCTGGCTGTCTGGAAGCAAGTAAATTGATGATGCCAATGAGGTTGCCTTGACGTAAAAAGCTCTCCGTCAATGATTTCATAACGCTTGCCATCCTCCGGCAAGGCCGCTATATCGGCTGATGTCCACTGCAAAACCGTACTCATCATATTTTCACCTTTAGTCAGCATGGTGCGCCAGTATAACACCAACCGGCAAACTTGCATCAATTTACATATCCGCGCGGTAGGGCTTATTCAAAGTAAGGTTAGAACATCGCCGGTTATCAATTATCAACTATCACTTATCATCTAATATGGCTAAACCGGTGTTGTGACCGTAATAATTGATAGGTGATAGTTGATAATTGATAGCCACAGCCGGCGTTAGGTTGAGGTAAATTTCTCAAGCGCGGTGGCCTCTCGTTATTTTCCTACTTTGCATAAGCCCTGGTATTTACGAAGCCTCCAAAACTATTTTAGCCGTGCTGATACACAGAGCAAATCTCAGCGAAATTTCCTGTCAATCCTGCGAAATCCGGTTAATCCTGTCTATTGGGCTTGACAATCCGGCGGCGCGGCTTAGAATGCTGAAAGTCATTCGCGGAGATGTGGCCGAGTGGCTGAAGGCGGCGGTTTGCTAAACCGTTATAGGTCAAAAGCCTATCACAGGTTCGAATCCTGTCATCTCCGCCATATTTTTTAGTAGCCAGTAGTCGGTAGCCGGTAGTCAGTAGGATTCTCTGCTGACGATTGCTTGCTGATTGCTGGCTACAATCATTTCGCAGCTATTTTCACCCATGAACAGAGTTAGATTCGCACCATCACCAACCGGCTATTTGCACATAGGTTCGGCGCGCACCGCGCTTTTCAATTGGCTTTACGCGCGTCACACCGGCGGGCAATTCCTTCTCCGCATTGAAGATACGGATTTGCAACGCTCAACCGAAGAATCCACGCGCTCAATTATCGAAGGGCTGGCCTGGCTGGGTTTGGATTACGACGAA
>JAYVJN010000215.1:0-10707 GCA_043769325.1 Acidobacteriota bacterium | reverse complement strand
CAAACCGTTTAGATTCTGCACTTCGCGGGTGTTATAGAGTAAGGCTTGACCAAACAGGTCAGTGATTTTGCCGCCGGCTTCGGTCAGTATCACTTCGGGAGCGCAGGTGTCCCATTGCATGGTGCGCGGGCTGAGATGTATGTAAAGGTGCGCCAGTTGGTCGGCGATGAGGCCGATTTTGATGCCGACGGAACCGCGCCGCACTTCTTGCTCAAAACCGTATTCACGCATTACCGCATCCATGCGCGAACTGCGGTGCGAACGGCTGACCGCCAGCGTCATTTGCCGGATAACGGTCTCGTCGGCAACCTGAACGGGTTCCGGCGCGCCGCCGCGTTCGGCCCACGCGCCCGCGCCGCTCACAGCCCAGAAAAGCGCGTCCGGCACCGGCTGATAAACTACGCCCAAGACCGCCGCGCCTTCCACCGTCAAACCGATTTGCACCGCGAAATCGTCGTCCTGGTCAATAAAACCGCTCGTGCCATCAACGGGGTCAATCATCCAGACGCGCCGTTTGTTCAGGCGTTTGTAATCGTCAGTGGATTCTTCGGCGAGGATGCCGTCATCAGGAAAGGCTTGCCGCAAAGCGTTGACAATCATTTCGTTAGAAGCGCGGTCAGCTTCTGTGACGGGTTCATGATACTTGTCTTCGGTGATTTTTTGCTCAACCGCCACGCCTTGTTCGTAGTAATCCATTAACAACGCGCCGGCTTGCCGCGCCAAATCTTTGGCGACCTGTAATTCCCGTTCATATAACTTTAAGTTTTCGTTCATTTTACCCTCGGAGCAATAGCGATGAGGAGCGATAGACGGCTCTCGCCCGTGTTGGTAACGCCGTGCGGCACGCCCGCCGGCGCGACGATGAGCATACCCACGCCGGCCTCGCGCACATCGTCGCCAATCGTAAAATTGCCGCGCCCTTCCAGCACAAAATAGAATTTGTCGGCTCCCGCGTGCGCGTGCAACGCCTGGCGTTGCCCTGGTTCCAGGCAATTCAAACCAGCCATGACGTGCTCGCCCTGCCAGAGCGTGGCTTTATAAAATTTGTCGGGCCGCGCGCCGGTGTGCGCTTGCCAGTCCAAAAACAATTCCATACCACCCCTAGCTAACCAAAAGCGCGGCGCAAAAGCAAACGGCGCGGAGAGAAGATTTCACCCGCGCCGTTTATATTTAGTTTTACCCGCGTTTAGCGGCAACGCCGTCCGCGCCCTCTTTGGTGGCTGTAGTAAGAATTACCGGACGAACGGTAGTAAGAGCGTTCACGGTCACGATTGCGCGTGCGCAGCAGATAGACTGCCGCCGTGCCGCCGCCGCCCAAAAGCGCGCCGATAGCCGCGCCTTTTTTGCCTCTGAACAAACCTCCCAGACCAGCACCAATTGCTGTGCCGGAACCGATGGTAACAGCCGCCCGCGCTTTCGGGCCCAAACGCCTTTGCCCGAAAACGGCGGGCGTCGCCAGTAAAATAACAAATAGCCAGCAAGCTATTGTAACAGATAGTTTTCGCATGAATTTTCTCCTCAAACGGGGCCGTTAGTGGTTTCAGTTAGGGGAAAGTTTGTTGGAGAGAGTCGCTTTGACCAGAGACAGCCTAACACACCGCGCCCGATTTTGCACGCCTTGTGCTAAACTTACGCCATGTCATTGAGAGGATTTGCAACACCGTCCGGTACGGAAAGTTATCAAGCGCGGTTAGCGAATCACGCCGCCGCCGGCCATTTTCTCCAAACACAGGGCTTACAGCTTTCATCCATCGGCTTGGGAACATACCTGGGCCATTGGGATGCGGCGACGGATGAGAGTTATACGCAAGCCATCACGCGGGCCGTCGAATTGGGCGTCAATGTCTTGGACACGGCTTCTAACTACCGTTTTCAACGTAGCGAACGCGCGCTGGGCGTGGCTTTGCAACATTTACAGACCGCCGGATACAAGCGCGAAGAACTCGTAATTTGTACCAAAGGCGGCTATTTACCGTTTGACGGCGAGCCTCCGGCAGATGTGCGCAGTTATGTCGAAGAAACATTTGTGCGGCCTGGCATCGCTGATTTTGCGGACATTGCCGGCGGTAGCCACTGCATGACGCCCGCTTATTTGCAGCACCAACTCGACCAATCTTTGCGAAACCTGGACTGCGAGAGCGTGGATGTTTACTATCTGCACAACCCCGAATCACAACTCGGAGCGGTGGCGCGTGAGGAATTTGACAAGCGTTTACTTGCCGCGTTTGTGAAACTGGAAGAGAATCGCGCCGCCGGCAAACTGCAATTTTACGGCGCGGCGACCTGGAACGGCTTTCGCGCCGCGCCCAACGCCCGCGATTACCTTTCGCTGGCGCGGATGTGCGAGTTGGCGCGTGAGGCGGGCGGCGAAAAGCACGGTTTCCGCTTTGTGCAATTACCCTTCAATTTAGCCATGCCGGAGGCGTTATTGTCGAATAATCAAGAGCTTAACGGCTATGGTTCAATCATCGAGGTCGCCGCAGAATTAGGTGTAACGGTCATTGCCAGCGCGTCTCTCTTGCAGGGCCGCGTGACACAAAACCTGACGCCGGAAATACGCGGCCCGCTGGGAGATTTGCCCACAGACACGCAGACGGCCCTCCAATTCGTGCGCTCAACGCCGGGCCTGGCGACGGCCCTGGTCGGCATGAGCCAAGTCGCGCACGTTGAAGAAAATCTTTATTTAGTTGGAGTTGCGCCGGTTGCGAGTGAGCAATACCAGCAACTTTTTACCAACGGATAGCAGAGAGAATAAATTATCTGCGGAAGACACGAAACACACGGAAAAAAGCAAGAAATTGGGGACAGGGATTAGGGGTTGGGAACGGGAAACCGAAGGCCGCGCTTAATCATCAGTTTTATGGCAACCAGAGAGATTCTTCCCCTTCCCTAGCCCCTATTCCCCACACCCTCTGCCTTTTCCGCGTGTTCCGCAGACAGTTTCCCGTAGAAGGAGAAATCAATTATGGCACGCATACAAAGTTTCGCGGAGTTTTGGCCTTATTATGTGCGCGAACACAGCCAGGTTGGGACGCGCGTTTTGCATTACATCGGCACAACGGCGGCGACGGCCCTGCTCGTCTGGTTTATCGCCAACGGCAGATGGTTCATGTTCCCTTTGGCCTTTGTGCCGGGTTATGGTTGCGCCTGGTTCGCGCATTTCGTCATTGAAAAGAACCGGCCCGCGACGTTTCAGTATCCGCTCTGGTCGTTCATCGCAGACTATAAGATGTTTGCCATGATGCTTTTAGGCCGTATGAAAGATGAAGCAGCGCGGGCGGCAACGCAAACCGTTTAGGGATTAAATGGCTGAAAACAACACATTGCTTCGCGCCGTGCCGCCGGTTGACGCGCTGCTTCGCGGGCCGGCGGCGCAAGCTGGACGCACTCGCCTGGGCGAGAAAAAATTGACGGAGTTGGCTCGTTCCGTTACGGAGCAAATACGCGCTGACTTGCGCCGCGGCTCAATAGCCGCGACCAACCGCGCCGAACTGTTGGCTATCGCGGAAACGTGGCTGGCGGCGGTAATTAAAGGCGCGGAGGCGCGTGGTTTACGTCCTGTCATCAACGCGACGGGCGTTATTATTCACACCAACCTGGGCCGTGCCCCGTTGTCTGAGGCAGCGCGTGAAGCCATTGCCGCAACAAGCCGTTATTGCGCGTTGGAATATGATTTGCCGACGGGCCGGCGCGGGCCGCGTGGCGGGCGCGTGGACGAATTGCTGGCGGAGTTGACCGGCGCGGAAGCGGCTTGCGTGGTGAATAACTGCGCGGCGGCGGCTTTGTTGGTCTTAACCGCGCTGGCGCAAGGGGGCGCAACCATTGTCTCGCGGGGCGAATTGGTGGAAATTGGCGGCGATTTCCGCGTCCCCGACGTGATGGCGCAATCCGGCACGCAGATGGTTGAAGTCGGCACAACGAACCGCACGAAGCTACGCGATTTTGCCCAAGCCATCACGCCCGAAACGCGCTTGCTGATGCGCGTGCATCCTTCAAATTACCGTGTGGTTGGGTTTACGGCGATGCCGGAATTGCGTGAAATGGCGGAAATGGCGCATCAACGCGGGCTGATTTTATACGAAGACGCCGGCTCCGGCGCGCTCGTTGATATGCGCCCGTTTGGTTTAGAAGGCGAACCCGTCATCGGCGAATCTATTAAAGACGGGGCCGACATCGTTACTTTTAGCGGCGATAAATTGCTTGGCGGCGTGCAGACGGGTTGCATCGTCGGGCGGCGCGAATTGGTTGAACGCATTCGTAAGCACCCCTTATTCCGCGCTTTACGGGCCGACAAAATGCGTCTGGCGGCGTTAGAGGCGACACTCGAAAGTTACCGGCGCGGCGCGGCGCAAACAGAAATCCCCGTGTTGCAAATGCTGGCTTTGACGGTGGAAGAAATACGCGCCCGCGCCGAAGACTTTCTCACACGCGGGCGTGTGAGCGGCGGTTTGCGAGCGGAAATCATTGCCGGAAATTCTGCCGTTGGTGGCGGCGCGGCCCCTTTGATGCAACCGCCCACCGCGCTTATATCGCTTACTCACCGGACTTTAACCGCCGGCGAACTGGAAGCCGCCTTACGCGCCCGCACGCCGCCGGTCATCGCCCGCGTTGCGGAAAACCGCGTCTTGCTGGATTTACGCACCGTCGCAGTAACACAAGAAACCGAGTTGCTTGCGGCATTGGCGGCATTGCCGTAAGATTCAGCCGAG
Source organism: Acidobacteriota bacterium (assembly GCA_043769325.1). Taxonomy (GTDB): domain Bacteria; phylum Acidobacteriota; class Blastocatellia; order Pyrinomonadales; family Pyrinomonadaceae; genus JAYVJN01. The sequence continues at coordinate 5,998 of JAYVJN010000215.1, read as the reverse complement.
ATTCAGCGCAGTAGCGGGCAATTTGCCACCGCCGCGCAGCGTAGTTATAAGCGGGCGAGTAAAAATTATGTTGGATAATAAAAGTTAGAGTTACGCTTTTAAGCGTGAGTTTTACGCCGCCCGGCACGCCTCAAGGTAACTCTAACCGCCGGAATACTTTTGCTCACCTGCTTAAAAGCCGCCATGTGCCAGGTCAGCACCCGGAAGCGGTAGCGACGGAGCCGGACTTAACTAAGCGGCGCGGTAATGAACAACCCGTCGCTACCGCTTCCGGGTACTGACCTCATGGCCCTGCGTTGCGGTGCCAAATTGTCCTACAATGCAACAAAAGAGAGGTGTCCCATGCTCCAAAAAATTACCGTTTCCCTTTGTTTATTATTGATTTCATTGCCATTTGTGGCCGCGCAACAGTCGGGCGTGAATGTGCAAGGAACTGTCACCGACCCAAAGAACGCGCTGCTGCCGGGCGTTGCGATAACAGCGACAAACACGCAGACCAAGCAATCCTTCACCGCCACGACCAACGCGCAGGGGCGTTATGTTCTGGAAAAATTGCCGGCGGGAATTTATCTCATTACTTTTACGGCTAAAGGTTTTACCGAGGCCAAGCGCGAGAATGTGACAGTCACAAACGAGGCCGTCGCGCTCAATGTGCAACTGGAAATAGCGCAGGTTGACGCCAGCGTCAACATTGCCGCCGCTGTCAAACCCAATACCGACCCGCTTTACCAACAACTACGGCAAAACGAGACTTTTAGCGGCGAATCTGCGACGGTAAATAACCTGACGCTCAAACGCGACGCCGCTACGTTTACTTTACGCAGTGGTGAAGTCTATTTTCTCGCCCCGGTGGAAGGGCGCGTGGTTGGCGCGGTCTTTATCGGCGACGGCGAAATCGCGCTGACGCCGCCGGTTGAGGTCGAGAAGAAAAGCCTGGCGATTTTTACTGATGGGCCAGGGCTGAAAGAGCAGGTTAGTTACCTCGTATTTCGTTTTACCGACAAGACTTACGAAGAAATCAAGCAATCTCCCAACGCGCAGATGAGCGGCAGCGGCGCACAGGTGGCGCGGGCGCGTGAGCTTTACCACGACAAGGTAAATTTGCTGCGCAAGACGTTCCGTTACAACATAAACATACGCACATTGGCCGATTTTTATGCGCCGGAGCGTCCCGGTTTCTTTACGGCCTTCATTGGCGGCAAGAAGTTCGGCAAATTGGTCTATCAGCTTGACCCGCTTGGTATCCCCGACGTTTCGCCGGAACAAGTCGCGCTCATCAGTTACGGCGAGACGGACGGCGGCATCTGGACGGCTTTTCATCTAGCTGACGAATATCGCAAAAATACCGCTAACAGTTGGCAAGACCGCCGCGTTTTCGACCTTCAACGCCACGAAATTGACGCCGCTATTCGGGGCGAGAAATTGGCCGCTACCGATAAACTCACGATGAAGAGCCGCGTGTCGGGAACGCGCGTTTTGCCCTTCGATTTGTATCGCAGTTTGCGCGTCAGTCGTGTGCAAGATGAGCAAGGGCATGACTTACAGTTTATCCAAGAAGACAAGGACGAGGACGCCGATTTCGCTGTCATCTTGCCCGCCGCGCCTGAAGTCAACCAATCTTTCAAGTTGACTATTGAATATATCGGCGGCGAAGCGTTGCGTAATTCCGGCGGCGGCAATTTCATCCTTTTGCCGCGTTCGACCTGGTATCCCAACAACGGCGGTTCGCAATTCGGCGACCGCGCCACCTTCGACATCACAGTCCATTACCCGAAAAAATATACCTTCGTCGGCGTCGGCGAACAGATTGAAGCAGAAAAGCAGGATGGCGATTTGAAAGTGGCGCACTGGTCCAGCGGTGATTTGGATTTAGCGGTGGCCGGTTTCAACTATGGTGATTTCAAAAAGCAGGAAATCCTTGACCCCGAAGCCGGTTATAACCTGGAAGTTTACGTCAACCGCGAATTGCCTGACGAAATGAAGGCCATCGAAAGCCGCCTTGTGGGTTCGGTAACAACGGCGGGCGGGGCTGATGAGGTAATGGGCCAGACGCAAAACTCGACCCGTATTTACAACGCATTTTTTGGCAAACTACCGTACAAACGCATTGCCATTTCGCAACAGCCCGCCGGTTTTTTCGGGCAAGCCTGGCCGACATTGGTGTTTATGCCGTACATCGCTTTTATCAGCACCACTCAGCGCGTGCAACTATTTGGCGTGCAGGGCGCGACCAACGGTTTTTGGCGCGAGGTGGCGGCCCACGAAGTCGCGCATCAGTGGTGGGGGCATATGGTTGGCTGGACGAGCTATCACGACCAATGGATGAGTGAAGGCTTTGCCGAATTCTCTACTTCGCTTTACATCCAATACGTCAAACACAACCAAAAAGAGTTTGTGGATTTTTGGGAAGGCCAGCGCAAGCAAATTACGGAAGCATCGCCACAAACCAGAGACCGCAAACCTTACACCGTCGGGCCGGTGACACAAGGCTACCGGCTCAATAACGCCAAAACCGGCAACATCGCGCAAAACATGATTTACCCCAAAGGCGCGTACATTCTGCATATGCTTCGCATGATGATGTACGACACCAAAGGCGGCACGGGCGACAAGAATTTCCAACTTATGATGCGCGATTTCATCAAGAGCAATTTTAATAAAGACGTTTCCACCGAAGACTTTAAGCGCATCGTTGAGAAACACATTCTGCCCAAAATGGATGTGGACAAAAACGGCAAGATGGACTGGTTTTTCGATGAGTGGGTCTATGGCACCGAGATGCCGTCCTATCAATTCGACTACAAAATTGGTCAGTCCGCCGACGGCAAACCAACCATCAGCGGCAAAGTTACCCAATCCGGTGTTTCCGATAATTTCGTCATGGCGGTGCCGCTTTACCTGGATTTTGGCAAGGGCTGGGCCTATCTCGGTTCAGTCACGATAGTTGGCAACGCCGCCGTAGAGTTGCCGGCTATCCCGCTGCCGTTGGCTCCTAAACAAGCCAGCCTCTGCGCTAACAAAGATGTGCTGGCTCTCAAGATAGAGAACCGCAAGCTCTAAAGCAGCGAAAGAGGTTTGCATAATTAGTTTTTCTAAGGGAAAATCAAATTGAACTCTTCACTCGGTTTGTATGAAAAATATCTTGTCAAACTTTGGATGGAAGCGGAACAGCAGTCAGCCTACGCGCTGGCTGGCTGGGCTACTGCTTTATCTTTTGGCAAGTGGCGCAACCTTCGGGTTCGTTCATAAACACGGCAATGTTACTCCGGCAAGCAGGCAAACCCAGGGAGTCTGTCTCAGCGAGAAATCCGGCACGACCTACCACGCGCCGCCGCTAACTGACGCTTGCTCACTTTGTCAGTTGCAAAGGAATCTCTCTGGCGGGTTAATTTCAGCGTCACATTTGATGCTGCCTGACGCCTCATTAGAAGCGTTCCGAAATCATTTTGCCTTTCTTTACCAACCCCTATATCCAGTCTATTTAGGGTCGTCCACACGAGGACGCGCTCCTCCGTTCGCAATTCTTCTGTAATTCAACTAACTGCGCTTGTTCGGCCCCTAATAAGGGCGGGGACGAGCGGCTTTGTACGCTGGTATTCGCGCAAAACCGTGCGAACTTGCTGTCACAGCAGGTATCAATCGGAGCTGCGCGTAGGCGGGCGTTCATTTTACTTAGATGTTACGAACGAACGGGAGTTATTCATGTTTCATAAATTTATCTCTGGCCTGGCTGTTATCGGTCTGGCGTTAATTCTGGCTTCACACACATCTGCCCTGGCGCAAGCGAGTGCGGGTTCGCTCAACGGCACGATTACTTACGCCACTAATGGCAACCCTTTACATAATGTAGTCGTGACCATCACGCAGTTGCGCCGCACAGCGGAAACTGACGAACAGGGCAAATACAGCTTTGACAATCTGCCCGCTGGCACTTACACCGTGCTGGCCCATAACGAAGGCTTTCCCGATGTGGCGCAGAAAATTACCGTTACTGCGGGCGGCGCGACGACGCTGGATTTTTCTATGCAGATAACCGGCGTGCGCGAACAAGTGACTGTAACTGCAACCGGCAGCGAACAAGCCACTTTCGATGCCGTGGAATCGGTCAGCACAGTTGCTTCAACGCAGATTTTAGAACAGGCCACGTCATCTTTGGGCGAGGCTTTGGAAAAGCAGACCGGCGTAGCCAAACGCAGTTTCGGCCCCGGTTCATCGCGTCCCGTCGTGCGCGGTTTTGACGGCGACCGTGTGCTGGTGCTCGAAGATGGCGTCCGCACCGGCTCAGTCGGTTCACAATCGGGCGATCACGGCGAACCGTTGGATGTGTTGTCAGTGGAACGCCTGGAAGTGGTGCGCGGCCCGGCGACACTGCTTTACGGCAGCAACGCTATCGGCGGTGTGGTCAATGCCGTCAGCGGGCGCGACGAAACCAAACATCAAGGCGCGCGCGGTTATTTTTCTACTTTCGGTGGTTCCAACAACAACACGGCGGGCGTCAGCGGCAGCTTGGAATATGGGCGCGGGCCTTGGTTAGTCTGGGGCAACGGCACGGGCCAACGCACCGGCAATTTCAACACACCGTTAGGTCGCGTCGAAAATTCGCAGTTTCGCAATGGCAACGGCGGCGGCGGGGTGGGTTATTACGCCGGTCAGGGCTTTTTCAACGCGGGCTACAACTACGATAACCGCCGCTACGGAATTCCCGGCAGCGAAGACGAACAGCCGGTTCTCGCCTTGCGCCGCCACAACTTACGCTTCAACGGCGGTTTGCGCGATTTGGATAGTTTTATTACCGGCGCGAAATTCGCCGTCAACTATACCAATTACCATCATGACGAATTGGACGAGGGCGCAATTGCTACCTCTTTCGACAACAAAACGACCTCTTACCGCGCCACTTTTGACCAGAAACGAACCGGGCGTTGGGCCGGAACTTTCGGCGCGGAAGGCTATCACCGCAACTATTCATCGGTTGGCGCGGAAGCCTTGATTCCCGGTAAAGTCACCGTCAACTCGTTTTCGGCCTTTACTTTGCAAGAATACGGCGGCGAACGCGCCAAGTTGCAATTCGGCGGGCGCATAGAAAATAACCGTTATCGCCCAACCGATGCTTCACGTCCGAACCGTAGTTTCACAGGCTTTTCCGGTGGTGCGGGTGCGCGTTTCGGTTTATGGAAAGATGGCGCGTTTGTCGTCAATTACACGCACGCCGAACGCGCTCCGGCCCTCGAAGAGCTTTATAACGACGGGCCGCACCCTGGCAACCTCACTTTTGAAATCGGCGACCCGACCCTCAAACGCGAAAAAAGTAACGGGCTAGAATTCTCCCTGCGCCATTCAGCCGCGCGTGTGCGTCTGGAGGGCAATCTTTTCTATTACCGTTTGAGTAACTTTATCTTTCTCGCGCCGACGGGCGACGAGGAAGATGGCTTACCCGTCGCCAATTATATCCAAGCCGACAGCCGCTATCTCGGCGCGGAAGCTAACTTGGAAATTCAGGCGCGTAACAATTTATGGTTCAACGCGGGCCTCGATTATGTCAACGCCGAACTGCGCAACAGCCGCACGCCGCTACCGCGCATCCCGCCGTTTCGCGCCCGCTTAGGCTTGGATTATCGCTATCAAGGGTTGAGCATCCGCCCTGAAGTCGCTTTCTCAGACAAGCAAGACCGCGTTTTCACCAATGAAACCCCAACCGCCGGCTATGGAATCTTTAACTTGACAACGTCCTATACATTGGCCCGTCCGCACTACGCGCACATCTTCTCGGCCAATTTCTTCAACCTGTCCGACAAGCTCTATCGCAACCATCTTTCCTTCGTGAAAGAAACTGTCCCTGAAATCGGGCGCGGCGTCCGTTTTAGTTATACAGTGCGTTTCTTCTAACCGGGGCGGGGATTTCTCTGGTAAGGTAAAAGTAATTTACCTGGAGGCTTTTGCTGTAAGGCAGAAACGCGCACGGAAGTCTCGCGTGTTGGGTCATAACACGCGAGACTTC
>JAYVJN010000214.1:0-3795 GCA_043769325.1 Acidobacteriota bacterium | reverse complement strand
TGATTCCACCCACCGAAGGCAAGATTTTAGTGGACGGCGCGCCCGTTACAGACGTGGGCCGCGATAGGGGAATGGTCTTTCAGGCTTACACCTCGTTCGCCTGGCTGACGGTGCGCGACAACATCGAATACGGCCTGAAATTGCAGGGCACAGACAAAGCCAAACGGCGCGAATTATCGCAGAAGTATTTGGAATACGTCGGTTTAGCGGAGTTTGCCGAACGCTATCCGAAAGACTTGTCGGGCGGCATGAAGCAGCGCGTGGCGATTGCCCGCACGCTCATCAACAACCCGCGTGTCGTGCTGATGGACGAGCCTTTCGGCGCGCTCGACCCACAGACGCGCTGGGGGATGCAGAGCCTTTTGCTGGAAATCTCGCGCAACGAAAACAACACGATTATTTTCATCACGCACGACGTTTCCGAAGCTGTTTATTTGGCCGACACGGTTTATGTTTTGTCGCCGCGTCCGGCGCGTATTCTGCATAAAGTGGATGTGCCAATATTCCCCGTGCGCGACATCGCCCTGAAATCATCGGCAGAATTTCGTGGCGTGGAAAAACAACTGCTGGAAATGCTCTACGGCGGCGCATCATAGGCGGAAACGCGCACGTTAGTAAGCGTGCTTGGTTTACTAACGTGCGCGTTTCGCCTTGTTAAGCGGGGACACGCTTACTAACGTGCGCGTTTCTGCCTTGTTAATATGATTACGAGCCAACAACAACAAACTCCCCGCCGCCCAACGACGACGCAGACCGCCGCGCCGCGCAACTGGGAAACCGATTCGCTCATACCCGCGCCGCCCGCGCCCAAGAGCGATTTCCCCGAAAAGCCCTCGTATCTCAAATCCGCTTTTGCCAATCCATACAATTTGACTCTGCTGGGCGGCGCGTTGGCGGCTTCGGTTTTGACCTTTAACCCGCTCATCGGCATCGCCGCGTTAGGCTTGGAAGGCTTGTGGCTGTTGCACGGTTCGCAGTCAAAATTCATGCAGCGGATGTTGTGGGACCCTTGGCACGAACAGGCGCGTTTTGAACAAGAAAACCAACGCCGTTTGGAACGCATCAACGGCCTGCCCGAACATCCGCAACGCCGCGTGCTGGAACTCCTCGAACGTGAGCAGCAAATCAAACAATTGGCGGCGAGCAACCCTTCGTTCACCGGCGAACTTCTGCGCGGCGAACTGACCAAGACCAGCCGCCTCGTGGATTCTTTCATTGATTTGAGCGTAAACTGTTCGCGTTACGAGGATTATATGCTCTCGCTGGACACCCGCCAACTCGAACGTGACCGTGCACAGTGGGCCAGTTACGTCAAGGCCAACGAAGACAAAGCCGACCAACCCGAAGTGCAACTCGCGCAGAAAAACCTTGACCTCATCCACAAACGAATTGAGCGCGTCAAAGAAATCCAACGCTACATCAAAATCGCCTACGGCCAGTTGAGCCTCATCGAAAACTCGTTCAAATTCATCTCCGACCAAATCGTCACGATGCAATCCCCCAACGAACTTTCGGGCCAACTCGACGAACTCCTCGACGGCGTGGAAGGCGTCAAACAGACCGCGCAGGAAACCGAACAAATCTTGCGGACGTTGTAGGTCTTGGGTATTATCAAATCGCAGCCATGAATTACCGTGATTACATTACAGTTGAGCCAAACAAGCGCGGGGGCAAGCCGTGTGTGCGGGGGTTGCGGATTACGGTTTACGAGGTTCTTGAGTATCTGGCTTCGGACATGACCGAGGCAGAGATACTGGAGGATTTCCCCGACCTGACCCGTGAGGATTTGAAGGCGTGCATCGCGTTTGCCGCTGACCGTGAGCGTCGTTTGGTAACTGTCCCGATTGCCGCGTGAAACTACTTTTTGACGAAAACTTGTCGCACAATCTGGCGCGTCGCGTGGCAGATATTTTCCCTGCTTCGATTCACGTCCGCGACGTTGGCTTGAAAACCGCCGAAGACCCGTTGGTGTGGGATTTCGCCAAAAAGAATGATTTCGTGATTGTCTCGAAAGACGCCGATATGCACGACCTCAGTTTACTGTTTGGCTCTCCGCCAAAAGTTATCTGGCTGCGTTTGGGAAATTGTTCGACAACAGACGTAGAGAATCTGCTTCGCCGCGAATATGCCGCCATCAGCCTGTTTTATGCCGACGCGCATTCAACCTTGCTGGCAATAACTTAGCCCTAAATAATCTATGAGCGAAATACCTGACAACTTGCCCGTGTGGGCTGAGGATTTGCGCCGCCGCTATTTGCGGGGCGAGGCGGCGATGTTTGTGTTGCACGGGAACGTCTATGACGCGGTGCTGCACGGGGGCGAGATGCTCTCGCTGGCGGGCTTTCTGACGGGCGCATTGCTCAGGGATTCGCGCGATACGATTGCCGTCTATAACGTCTCGGCGGGGGCGCGTCTGCCGAAAAAGACCGAGGCGGTGCTGGGCAGTTTTCCCGAATTGTTGCTCGAAACAGAAAAGGGCAAGGTGTTGGCGGGGCTGGAAAAACTGCTGGCCTTAACCACCAAGACCGCCGTAATTCTTGAATACGCGGAGGTTATCGCGCCGGCGGGCGACCCGAACTTTCAGTCGGACACAGACCGCGCCTCTGTCGTGACGTTGCACCGTTGGTCATTTTTGCCGGAAATCGAACGCGGCGACAATATTGTTTTGCTCATCGCGGAAAATCTCGCGGAACTCGCGCCAAAGCTCGTCTCGAATCCGAAAGTGGCGGTTATCGAAGTTCCCATGCCTGACCGCGAGACGCGCAAACGCGCCGCGCTGCACGCCGACAAACGCCTGACCGACGCTGACGGCGAACGCTACGCCGAAGTCACTGCCGGTCTGAAAGCCGTGCAAATCGCCACGATTTTGAAGCCGCCGCCGCACGCCCAAGAGGACGCTGCCTCGCGTGAAGCCTTTATTACGCAATTGTTGGGCGAAGGCGCGGAAGCCAAAGAACGCGCCCATAAACTCGCCGCGCTGACCGCCGGCATGAACCGCGACGAGATAAAAAAACTGGTCGCGCCGGATGCGACGGCCCCGGTTGACGCGCCCGACGCGCTCACGCGCGCCCGCACGGAAGCCGATAAACTCATCGCCCGCCGTAAGCGTGAAATACTTGAGCGCGAATGCTTTGGCCTGGTCGAATTCGTCGAACCGGCGCACGGTTTCGAGGTCGTCGGCGGCATGGAAGAGGTGAAAAAAGACCTGCTCGTGATGGCCGATAACATCCGCAACGGGCGCACGGCCCGTGTGCCGATGGGCGTCTTGTTCACCGGCCCGATGGGCACGGGCAAGACCTTTGTGGCCGAAGCATTTGCCAAAGAATGCGGTTTGACGACGGTAAAATTGAAGAATTTTCGCTCCAAATGGGTCGGCGCGACGGAAGGGAATTTAGAGAAAATCCTCAACGTCATCAAGGCCATCGGCCAGGTCGTGGTTATCATAGACGAAGGCGACCGCGCTTTCGGCAACACCGACGGCGACGGCGACGGCGGCACATCTTCGCGGGTAATTGCGCGTATCAAAGAGTTTATGTCCGATACCTCAAATCGCGGACGCATCGTCTTTCTGGTTATGACCAACCGCCCCGACAAATTAGACGTGGATTTGAAACGCGCCGGACGGCTTGACCGCAAAATCCCGTTTCTCTATTCGCAGACGCCCAAAGAGGTGGAAATGGTCGCCAAAGCCTTGACGCGCAAGAACAAACTCAAAACGGAGGTGGATTTCTCCACGATTCGCGCCGATTTTGCTGCCAAACTCGTGGGTTACAGCAACGCCGATGTGGAAGCCGT
>JAYVJN010000213.1:0-9204 GCA_043769325.1 Acidobacteriota bacterium | reverse complement strand
GCGTGCCGCGAACGCCGCCAGGCGTGAGCCGGTGGCACGGAGACGAGGTTTTTCTACCAGTGCTGCGTGTTGTGTACCCGCCGCGCCTGATGGCACGGCCAGCACGCTGGGAAGCGTGCGCTCCCAGTGCGCGTACCTAATCAGTTAACTGTAATCGTTAAACCGCTTATTTGTTGGGTTGCGGCGTGATGCGTAAATAAGGCTTTAACGCCTTCCAGCCGGCGGGGAATTTCTCTTTGGCGGCTTCATCGGAAAGCGTGGGGACGATGATGCAATCGTCTCCGTCCTTCCAGTTGACGGGCGTGGCGACGCTGTAATGGGCGGTTAATTGCAGCGAATCTATCACGCGCAGAATTTCGTCGAAATTGCGTCCGGTGCTGGCCGGATAAGTAATCATTAGTTTGACCTTTTTGTCCGGCCCGATGACGAAAACCGAGCGTACGGTAAAAGTATCGTTCGCGTTCGGGTGAATCATGTCGTAAAGGTCGGAGACTTTGCGGTCAGAATCGGCAATGAGCGGGAAGTTCAACGCCGTGCCTTGCGTTTCGGCGATGTCGCCCACCCAGCCCCGATGCGATTCGATGGGGTCAACGCTCAGACCCACGACCTTGACATTACGTTTGTCAAATTCTGGTTTGAGCCGCGCCGCTTCGCCCAATTCTGTCGTGCAAACCGGCGTAAAGTCTTTGGGGTGTGAAAATAACACGCCCCAACCGTTTCCCAGATATTCGTGAAAGTTAATCGTGCCGTCCGTTGTTTCCGCCGTGAAATCCGGCGCGTTGTCGCCAAGTCTAAGTGCCATAATAAAAGCTCCTGTAAGTAAATTTGCGAGACTAAATTTTTACTCTTGTGCGTGGTTTCTGTCAATAAAAGAACTAAGATGAAAGAACGGTTTGCAAAACAACCACAGGTAAATCCGGTACGCGCTGAAACTGTAAATCATTAGTGAGAAACATCTTGCAACCAGCATACAAGCAGGTGGCAGCGTGCAGGGCGTCAGGCGTTTTGAGTCCGAAAGAGCGAATTTTGGCTGCTTCTTCCCAAAGTGCAAGCGTGACCGGAAGCAACATAACTTCGCGGGAGGTGAGAAAAGCGCGGAAGAGGCGTTCTAAAACAGTGTTGTGGTCGCGCAGAGGTTTGACCAGAGTTTCGAGCCAGGTCAACTCGCTGGTTACAAGAGAAAGTTGCCCGGCATTTGCGGCGGCCCATAAAGGATTGAGTAAAGCGGCAAAAGGCGCGACCTTTTCTACTGCGTAAATGACTGTGTTAGCATCTACATAGACCGCGCCCGAAGGCGGCAAAACTAGCGTTCCCATGCGTCGCGCTCCTCTTTGATATGGGCGTCAACTTCTTCTGCGCTACGAAAAACTAAACCGCCTGGCGCATCTGCCAGAACATCCAGCAGTGAAACGCGCGGCGCGTTATTTTCTGTGGGGAATAGTACAACTACATCCACCTCTTGCCCTGCTGGCAATTGATTGTTGGTAAATTCAATTTTACCGCCAGGGAGAACGCGGGTGACAACTCGTAGAGCATTTTGCGTAGTCATAATTATTTCCTCACAAAGCTATTTTCATACGGTTTACGCCTTCCGTCAACTTCTTTTCGTCGGCGCAGAACGAGACGCGCAGCCAGCCTTCGCTTTCGTCGCCGAACGCGCCACCGGGGACGGTAATGACGCCGCCGTTGAGCAGTTTTTCGGCGACCTCCATTGACGAACCAAAGCGGCGCGTTTCGACCATCGTGTAAAATGCGCCGTCGGGCGTGACGGCGCGTAAACCAAGTCGGTCAGCGATAAGTTGCGCTAAAAAGTCGCGGCGTTGGCGAAAGGCGCGGCGAATTTCCTGGCGCGCGGCGGCGGCTTCGTGGGTCCAGGCGGCGAGGGCCGCTTTTTGCGAGACGGTGGAGGCGCAAGTCGTGACGTAGCCGTGCAAGATCAGTGCCGTTTGCGCAATTTCCGACGGGCCGCAAAGCCAGCCCAAACGCCAACCGGTCATGCTCATGGCCTTTGACAGACCGCTCAAAACTACGGTGTTCGGGTAAAATTCGGAAGGCGAAGCGGGCCTTTCCGCGCCAAAGTAAATATCGCGGTAAATCTCATCGCTAATGAGGATAACACCGCTTTCCGACAAGATTCCGGCCATCGTTTGCAGCTCTACACGCGAGAGCGCGCGGCCCGTCGGGTTGGACGGGCTGATGACCACGACGGCTTTGGTTTGTGGCGTCAATTGACGGCGAAAATCGTCTGCGTCAAAGCCAAAATCTTGCGCGGCGGGCAAGCGGTAATACTTGGGCGCGCCGCCGGCCATTTTGACGATGGCGGGATACGCTACAAAACCTGGGTTGGGCAGCAACACCTCGTCGCCTTCGTCAACTATTGACAAGAGCGCGAGATACAAAGCCTCCTGAGAGCCTGCGGTGACGATTACATTGTCGGGCGTGGCGTCTAATTGCGGGTAATCGGCGGCGATACGTTCGCGCAGGGCGGGGAGTCCCGCGTGCGTGGTGTAACCGTTCTGCTCTTCCATCACTATACGCGCCGCCTCGCGCCTGATAACGTCGGGCGTGGGCAAATCCGGTTCGCCCAAACCCAGGTTGATGTCGCCTGGTTTGGCGCGGTCAAATAGTTGTCGAATCGCGCTTTTTTCGATGCCACGCAAACGGGCGGCGGGTTGAAATTTGTTCATTTTTTGGAAATTGACTAAGTTCTTTGATAAGCAGGTAAGGCTATGTTTTGCCGCCTAACCCGAATGCAGAAACACGCACGCGGTAAGTGTGCTGCTGCGCCCTTGACTAAGTGCGGGCTACCGCATTATACCGCAAAACTTTTTCGCACCTTTGCCACGCGGAGCGTTTCTCCCCCACTCGGGTGTAATTAGAAGTGTGACTCAGCCGGTTTGCGCGGCTGTGGCCGCCCTACCGTGCGGTCAGGTTCTACCTGACCGGAGCGCATTTCCCTAGGTTCTCGCGGCTGCGCCGCCGTTTTACGCGCAAATCACCTGTGGGCGAGGCCGGAAACAGAGGCATAGCCTCAAATCAAGAGGCCAATTCTCCGGTGAGGCAGAGCCTCACCGCACGGTTGGGCGGCAAAGCCGCAGGTGAGTCACACTTTCAATTACCCCCACTCCCCCACTCCCTACTTCTTTTTCAGCGACGCAATCCAGCGCGAGTTTTCTTCCATGAGCGGTTTGAATGCTTCGCGTGGGGCGCGGTGTTCGATGAGCATATTGTCGTCGGTGTTGAGCGGCGCACCGGCGACGGCGGGGCCGAGTGTGGTTTCGTCGCAGATGTACCATGATTCGATGGCGGCGCGGGAGTCCATCTTGACGCGGGCGAGTTCGGCGGCATGGCGCGGGTTGCGTAAGCGTTCGTCGAGGCGCGATAAGTCCAGAGGCTGTTGGCTGCCTAGTAAAATCAGGTCTTTGCCTTCGCTTGCGCCGCCCACGCGGAACAGCAAAACGTGGGGGAAAACGCTGTGAAAAGTCGCCAGCACGGAGCGCAAACTTTCGGGCGAGAGTTGGTAAATTTGCACCCATTGGGCAAAAACGCCGTCGTGGGCAAGTTTGGCGCGGCCTATCTCAAAGAAATCTTTGGTGAAGAGGTTTGCCACGCCCGGCACCCAGGGATGCGAAGGTTCACTGACAATCACGTCGTATTGCGCGGGCGTCACCCGCAGATAGGCGCGGGCGTCGTCGGCAATGAGGCGTAACCGTTTGTCTTCAAGGGGTTTGTTGTTGACATGGGCGAAAAAGCGGGACAATTTAACCGTCGCGGGTTCCAGTTCCACGCATTCCAGCGCGGGGATGTCCGAGGCCAGCATCGCTCCCACACTGACGCCCGACGCGAAGCCGATGACCAGGTTTTTTTCAGCGCGCGGGGCGACTAAAAGCGGCAATTGCCCGACCATGATTTGCGTGGGCATATCTTCCTTGTCAGAGGCGTTGGTGCGCCCGTTGACGGACATAAATTTCACGCCGTCGGCCTCGCCCACGGAAACTGTCGCCGTCGCGCCTTCAGTGAAAGCCAGCAGACGGTATTGCGCGACGTTGCCCTTTGTCTCAGCCGCGCCGCCGCCAAAACGCGACTTTGCCAAGACCCGCACCAGACCGTCATACGCGCCGACGGACAACAGCGGCAGGTTCAAATACGGCGTAAACGCAAATAACGCCAAGATTACCGCCAGCGTCGCGCCTAACGCCAGGCTGCGGTGTAAACCCATATCCGCGTTCTCGCGGCGTGGGCGATAAGCCAGGCCCGCGACGCCTACGCACAAAGCCGCCGCCGTCAGAATAGTAAAGCGCGTGCTGGTGTTGGGTATCAACAGAAAGCCCGCGCTGAAGGCCCCGGCAATCGCGCCCAGCGTGTTGACCGCGTAACCGCGCCCCACGCGCTGCGCCGTCGTTCGCGCTTCCGCGCCCGCCCAGAGCAACACCAAAGGCATCACCATTCCCATCAAAAACGCCGGCCACAAGATTAACAAGCCCGCGACAAAAACCTGTAACGCCAGCAGCCCGCCCCACGAAGCCAAACCCAGCCGCAGCCCCAAGTTGATAATCAAGTCCGGTGCGCGGTTAGTGACTGCCAGGCTGAAACTCAAGCTCACCGCAGTAGCCAGTTCAACCCACATCACAGCCCGCCCCAAATCCTTGAAACCGCGCCCGACGAACCTGGCCCCCAACGCCAAACCCAACAAAAACAACGCCACCACAATACTAAACGCATAACCGTTAGACCCGATAATCAAGGCTAAAAGCCGCGTCCACACCACTTGCGCGCTGATGGTGACAAAGCCGGAGACGAACGCGACGGTGAGCCAGAAGGCGGCAGTGGGGAGTGGGGAGTGGGGAGTGGGGGAGATTTCGCCGCCCGATAGAGAAGCATCCTCTTCGTTTCCCCCCCCCTTCACCCCTTCTCCCGCTCTCCCGCTCCCTAAATACAAAGCCCCGAGGCCGACGGTAGCGTTTAATGCCGCCGCCGTGAAAATTGTATTGCGCACGCCGAGCCAGGGCAGTAAAACGAAACCTGCCGCCAGCGTGCCTATGATGGCCCCTATGAGGTTGAACGAATAGAGAAGCGTGATATTGGCCGGAGCATAACTTTTGTCGCGGGCCAAAACTGACGAAAGTAAAGGCAGGGTTGCGCCCATCAAAGTGGTGGGAACCAGCAAAACCAAACAGGCCAACAAGAAACGCAGTAAACTAAAAGCGAAAAAGCTGCCCTGCCAACGCGCATACAAAGCGGGGTAAAGCGCGTCAATGGCGGCAAACAATAAAGGGACAGCCAGCGCGTAAGCTGCGATACCCAGTTCCATCCAACCGTAAATCCGCAGAGGGTTGCGCCAGACCCCGGCGCGTTTGCCGGCCCACGCGCTGCCCAACGCCAGACCGCCCATAAAGGCCGCCAACACCGCGCTGTTGGCAAACGTGGTAGCCCCGAAAACCAGGCCCAGCATACGCATCCAAAGGACTTCATAAATCAGCCCCGCCGCGCCCGACACTATAAAGCACCCGCCAACCGTCCAGAGGTTAAATTTCTGCCATGCGGCGGGATTAGTTAATTTGTTGTTTTTCATCATTTAGCTGCAACGCCGGAAAATCCGATTGTAGCCCGCGCGCAATCGTTTGAGCAATGAAGCCAGTAGGCAGTAGGCAGTAGGCAGTAGGCAGTAGGCAGCAGGCAGTAGAAAAAGATAGCTGTTGTTACTGGCGACACAAGCCGGAAGGTCGTTGGCGCAGACCGAGGCGGCGGCGGTTCTGGCGGTGTTAGCGCAACGTGGCTTCTTACTGCCTGCTGCTGGCTGCCTGCCTGCTGCCGCGTTGCGGCCTTACTGGTCGAAAAAGCGGAAATTTCCCGCCAACCTTGACCGCAACCGCGCAAAACTTGTTATAATCAAACCAGTTTGCGCCGGTTCCCCTTTTCCGGCTTTTTTAATCCCTGTTAATGACGAAATATTTATGCCGGAAAACACTACTGCGGAAATACTCTCAACGATTCCCCAACGAATTCTGTTAGCCGAAGATGACCCGGTTACGCAAAAATTGCTGGTTCGACTTATCGAAGGAGAAGGCTTTCAGGCCGTTACCGCTAAGGATGGCGAAGAAGCTTTGTGGTTGCTTAACGAAGAAGCTGATTTTGCCGCCGCCATCTTTGATATACAGATGCCAAATCTGAGCGGGATTGGGGTTTTACGGTATATGCAGATGGAAAAACGCCTCCGCGCCATCCCAGTCATTATGATAACCAGTTCAAATGATTTGGAGTTGCAATTACAGAGCATGACAGGCGGGTCGCTACTTTTCCTGAAAAAACCCATCATGCCGCGTAGTTTTATACAGCTACTAGCAACTGTAATTAATCGAGACGCCACGAAGCCAGCAGACAGTAGGCAGTAAGCAGTAACTAAGTACAGCGTAAACTAAGTTTTCTGATGTTTGACGGAGCGTTCTGAGTTCAAAACCAGCGAGTTTGGTTTTTATAGGAAAGCCCTGTCCTTTGTACTCTATATTTCTTGATGTTCGGCAGAGCGTTAGAGTTACGCCTTCAGGCGTGCTAAACTGTTGAGGTTGCACGGCTAAAGCCGTAACTCTAACGCTCCGCCGAATATCACATAACTTAATTTCCAGAGTACTATATCTTTCAAGAAAAAGAATTATGCCGGCTATGAAGCTAACTCGTTTGTTCTCTTTGCGCCTTTGCGTCTTTGCGTCAAATTCTTTTTCTTCAAGTGTATAGCTCTAAGTGGCTGCTATTTTACAAATAGATGACATGAGAAGTGCGCCAGATATGCGCGGGAATGGTGCCGGGGGCCGCAGTGGTTAATAGCAATGTGTAATGGCTTTCTCCGACGGGGCCGAGGGGTAATTGCTCTAACGCCGCATCTTGTTCATGAGCATTGGGTTGGACTAACGCCAAACGGCGCAAACAAGCATAATAATGTTCCGCGCCCGAAGCGTAAGCGGTAATGTCCGTGCCTAAAATCAAACGTACTTCGGCGCGTTCGTCTATAAAATGTTTGACGAGCGAGGCGGCTTGGGTAACACCGCGTTCAAATCGTTGCGTAAACTCTTTGGCGTCTGAGTTTAGTTGTCGCCGGGTATCTAACGCGATGGTGATGCGTTGGTCGTCTTCGGCCATAAATTCGCGCACCATCAGCCTTTGCGCGCGGGCCGTTGACTTCCAATCAATGTGCCGCAAATCGTCCTGTGGTTGGTATTCGCGCAGACTGAGCAACTCATACCCTGCGCCGCGTCGCGGAGATGTGAGCCGTCCGGCGTTCATCGGCAGAAGGTGTAATTGGTCGCCGGTGGTTTCCGGTTGCGGATAGACAATTAAGTCCACATCGCGGGCTTTGAGCCGTCGTTTATAACGAAAAAAGCCGAACGGGAAGCCAGTGGAAATCTCGAAACCATTGATGAGAATATGGCCGCGCTTCTCGAAAAGTTGTTCCACGCGCTGCTCGGCGGCGGCGTTGCGCGGCACATAGACGAAATAGGCTAAGGCCCGATTGACGAAACGCGGTTTGCGCCAGAATTTCTGCTCTTTATCGGGTTCCGTATTGCCTCTTGCTTCGATAAACACGGAAAATGAAGGCGATAGACGCTTCTCATTGCGCAACGTAACCAACACCGGCGCGGGTTCACCGGCGAAAATGTGGTCGGGAAACCGCGCCGAAACAATCAAGTCCGCCAAAGCTGAACGCCCCGCCAAAAATCCCACAAACAACGCCGCGACCATCACCGCCAAGACCAGAAATAAGAGGTTGTTGCCGGTATTCCAGGCGGCAAAGCCGACAATTGCCGTCATGCTTACAACTAACATACCGCCCTTGGTTACTTCCAGCGGAATCAGTCGGGAAAGCTCCCCGCTGGCCCTTTTCGCCAACGGTGGAACGACCAGCAAGATTATCAAACCCGCAATCGCCAACGACGACAAAGACGCATATTTGACCAATTCCAGGTTGTCCGTGCGCCGCGCGTAAACGGTCAACACTGCGGCAAAGAGACCTAGCAGAACTAACAAAGTCCCCAGAATCGCGCCTTTCCATTGCCACGCCAAACGCGCTAAAAGCTGCGGCGTGACTTGTGGCGGCGGGTCGGGCGGCACGTCCACTTCCGTGTAAGACGCCTCAATTGCCAGCGCAATCAAGCGTGAAGCCAGGCCCGGTTTGGTATTTTTCTGAGACATTTTTAGAGAGGAACGCTGACGGTTTTTAATAACTCGCGGAGTACGGTTTCAGCTTCTTCGCTACGTTTCAGGGATGACGAAAAGCGCGAACTGACGGCGATACGATGGGCAAAAACAGGCAAAACAAGCCGTTTTATGTCGTCGGCGATGCAATAATGGCGGCCTTCGACAAACGCCAGCGATTGCGCGGCGCGAAACAGCGAAAGCGTCCCGCGCGGGCTGACGCCGAGGTCGAGCATTTCGGATTCGCGCGTTGCCCCGACGATGCGCAAGAGATAATCAAGCAGCGCATCGTCCATCCGCACTTGTTTTACTTGTTCTTGTAAAGCTAGGACATTATTAGCTTTAAGCACTGGCCTGACACTGTCGAGCGGCTGCGCCAAGGCGCGGTCGCGGAGAATCTGTTTCTCGTCGCCGGCGGCGGGATAACCGATGCGTAAGCGCAACATAAACCTGTCGGTCTGTGATTCCGGCAAAGGATAAGTCCCGTGATGTTCGATAGGGTTTTGCGTCGCCAAGACGATGAATGGCTGCGGCAAAGGCCGCGTCACGCCTTCCACAGTGATTTGCTGTTCGCCCATTGCTTCAAGCAAGGCAGACTGCGTTTTAGGCGTGGTGCGGTTAATTTCGTCGGCCAGCACGACATTGGCGAAAATCGGGCCGTGCCGCCACTCAAAGACGCCGGTTTGCTGATTATAAATTGACAGCCCTAAAACGTCTGACGGCAACAAATCCGACGTAAACTGAATACGTTGAAAAGTGCAATCCAAGGCCCGGGCCAGGGCTTGCGCCAGGGTCGTTTTGCCCACGCCCGGCACATCTTCAAGCAATAAGTGGCCGCCGGCCAGCAAAGCCACTACCGCCAGCCGCACCGTTTCCGCCTTGCCTTTGATAACGCGCTCTATTTCGGCTTGTAATGCCGCGCTGTCGCTGGTTACGGCCTGTTCGCTGGCGGGTTCTTCAACCGCAGGGAAAAACATTTTCATAAAGTTGGATTGTCTGCTCCTCAAAGGGCTTCAG
>JAYVJN010000212.1:0-4691 GCA_043769325.1 Acidobacteriota bacterium | reverse complement strand
ACCGGCGTGATGCGTGGCGCGTCCGTTATGGGGTGCGCGTCCACGATGACCTCAAGGCCAAAAAGTTCGTGTAAAAGCTGCGGCGTCAACACTTGGCGCGGCGGCCCGGCGGCGAGCGAGCGTCCTTGTTTAAGCAGTAAAATTTCATCGGCAAATTCGGCGGCCAGGTTCAAATCGTGCGTCACAAAGACGGCCCCGGCGCGGCGTTCGTCGCAACGCAGACGCACCAACGCGAGCAGTTGGGCCTGGTGCGCCAAATCGAGGTTAGCCGTCGGTTCATCGAGCAATAAATAAGGGGCTTCTGTCACCAACGCGCGGGCCAGCACAGCGCGTTGGCGTTCGCCGCCGGAGAGCTTGTTCATCAAGCGCGTGTCGTAGCCGCGCAAATCGGTTTCTTCCAGCACAGCGCGGGTAAGCGCAACATCTTGTTCAGTTTCCCAACCCCACGCGCCTGTCTGCGCGTAACGCCCGCCGAGGACGAACGCGAAAACTGTGACGGGAAAACGCAACTCCGCTTCCTGCGCCACAACCGCGATACGCTGCCCAATGTTGCGGCGCGAAAGAGTTCCAAGCGGCTGTTCGTCAAGCGAAATGTCGCCAATAACGGGCCGCAAAGTGCCGTTCAAAGCGCGCAGCAGCGTGGATTTACCCGCGCCGTTCGGCCCGACAATCGCCGTCAATTTACCCGTTTCCACCCGCAGCGAAACGCCCCGCACTACTTCGCAAGGGCCATATTTAATTGTTACTTCGCGGGCTTCCAGCATATCAAGAGCCTATCTAAAAGATGAAAATACAAAACTGAAGGTATGGCTATTTTTTGTTATGGTACTAACCGTTGTTGCATCTCTGTCTGTAGGTAAAAGCATAGAGTAGCTACCAGACTTTATTTCCTTATCTGAGATTGGGCGTGAATTTCCAAAAAACAGCCGATAAAAGGCTCGTTCTGTATTTATTGATAGGTTTATTACGCTAATAAATGGCTCTTGCCACTGCGCGCCCCCTGTATCGCTAAGTAAGCCCCAAACCATCTCTCCGTTTAGGACTAATTCATTTGCGCTTACTCTGTAAATGCGACTGTTGATGAGGCCGTCTATCCAACGCTCTCGGCCTGGCCAATTGGGAACGAGCGACAAGTGCAAACTGAGCAAATAGCGCACGGAATAACAGATTTGTTTACCGTAATGATAAGTAATTTCGTCATTTCCTTTTACTGCTTTCAGGTAATTACGCACATAATTGGCAAGATGCTGGCTCTCTTGCCGTATTTGTGTTTTCCTCTTACGCTTTGTTTTTCGCCTGTTCAGAATTACTCTCGTCTTAATAAATAGATAAATAATGGCGCGCCGATAATTGCGGTTATTGCGCCGACGGGCAGTTCACGGGGAGCGATTAGCGTGCGGGCCAGCGTGTCGGCGATGATGACAAATAACGCGCCGGCCAGTGCCGAAGCGGGCAGGGTCAGGCGGTTGTCGCTGCCCCAAGTGAGTCGAACCAAATGCGGCACAACCAGCCCGACGTAACCCACCGAACCGCCCGCCGCGACTGATGCGCCGACCAGTAAACTCGCGGCGATAAAGACGATAAGACGCACGCGGCTGGTTTCTACGCCCAAATCGAAGGCGTCGCGTTCGCCCAGCATCAGCAGATTTAGGGGCCGCGCTTGCAGCGAAACAACCGTTGCGCCGATGAGCGTTACCGGCAAGAGAAAAAGCAGCGCGTCGGCGTTCGCGCCCGATAAATCGCCGAGCAGCCAAAAGGTGAACGAACGTAAGCGTGTGGCGTCCAAAAGCGTGGTGGCAAAGACAATGACTGATGACAGCAAACTCGTAATTATAACGCCCGATAAGATTAAGCGTTCCGGCGTCGCGCCTGTCCGTCCGTGCGCGAGGCGATAGACGGCAAAGGTCGCCAATGCCGCGCCAGCCATCGCCAGAGCGGTGCGCGCGCCCGCATTCGCACCCAAAAAGACTAACGCCAGCATTGTGCCGATGGCTGCGCCGTTCGAGACGCCGAGCAAATAGGGTTCCGCCAAAGGGTTACGCAGCAAGGCTTGGTAAGCTGCACCCGCTGTCGCCAAAGCCGCGCCCACCGCGCCCGCCAAAACCACACGCGGCAAGCGTATCTGCCACAAAATCGCGTGCTGGGCCGAACTCAACCCACACTCGCCGTTTGTAAATAAGGCACAAAATACACCCGTTGCCGATACTCTTTCGCCGCCCCAAAGCATCGCCAGCAACGCGCCCAAAGCTAATGCCGCCAACAATATGCCGCACACTGTCAGTGTCCGGCGAAATGTCAGCCGAGGTTGGATTGCGCGCGTTGGATTGCGGATTAACACAACTTCAATGAAATCAAGCTACACGCGATTGGAGCGCGGATAGCCTTATCCGCATGAGCGCGAGAGCGCGAAAAAAAGTTAGCGGGAGCGGCGCGTGGCACGAAAACCAGGCTGATTATGCACGAGCGTTACTCGCCTTTGGCTCGTTGCGGACAAGGCTGTCCGCGCTCCAGTCTCAAGACGCTCTGCCAAATTTAATTGCCTGCCGCCTTAAATGCTTCTGGCTGTATCGCTTTGGCGATTTCTTCGAGGCCGTTGACCAGACGCGGCCCCGGACGCGCCAGAAAATCGCCGTTGATGCGATAGACGCGGTTGTTTTTGGCGGCGGGCGAATTTTTCAGGGCGTCGGCGGGTTCGGCGTTCGCCATGGCCGGGTCAGTGGAGAGAATAATCGCTTCGGGTTTGGCGGCTAACGCGCTTTCGTTGCTGTAATTGGGCCATTCACCGGGGACTTCCGCCGTGACGGATTTGCCGCCGCCGCGTTTTATCATGTCGGTCAGCCATGAATCGCGGCCCGCCGTATAGAGCGGTTGGCCGGAAATTTGCACGAAAACCGAGACTGGCGGCTTGCCTTTGACCGCTTCTTCCACGTCTTCAATGCGGCCTAGTAATTCATTTGATAGGGCTTCGGCGGCGGCGCGGGCGTTGAGCAAGTCTCCCAGGTCGGTAATCGAACGCAGCACGCCGGCTAAATCTTTGGGCTGCGTGACATAGACGGCGATGCCTTGCGCTTCCAGTTGTTTAGTAAAGGCTTCGAGTTGCGAGGCGGTGGAAACCAGAACCACGTCGGGTTGCAAAGCAATAATGCGTTCAATGTTGGGTTTTAAAGTATCGCCCACTTTTTCCACAGACTGTGCGGCCTGTGGATAATTGCAGTAAGTGGTAACACCGCTCAACTTCTCACCCGCGCCGAGGGCGTAAACAATTTCCGTTAAGTTAGGTGCGAGTGAAATTACGCGCTTAGGTTGCGCCGGCAGACGGACTTTGCGGCCCGTCTGGTCGGTGACTTCGCGCATCTCGTCGCCGGTAATTGTCGGTTTCCCGGGCGATTGATAACGGCACGATGCCAGGCAAAGCAACGCCAATAAGAGCCCAAGAGCAAGAGCGCGGTTTATTGGCGGATAATCTGTGCCAGTGGCGGGGGCAAGCCGCCCTTCCCGACCTGCCAGGTTGCGGTGGTTTGATGGTTGCTCTGAAACCCGCCCGACATTGTCTGACAAGTTACTGTTTATTTTTAAGGTTATGCGTGACAAAGTAAAACCGTCGCCTTTCTGCCTGCGGTTCGGAGTGCAGGCGGCGACGGTTGACACTGGCGGAAAACGTGCGCGGATGCCTGAACACCTTGAGCGCGAGGCGTTCGCTTGAGGCCAAAACGTCGGGGCAGGTCTCCTGGCTTTACAGTGGCGCGACCGCGCGGGATTTTCACCCGTCTTCCCTATTCTTCCCGCCTTAAAGCGGGACACCCGGACGTTTTCTATTGAAAAAAGAGCAGTTAAACGAAACTCTCCGATGCGAAAAGCTAAACTAGCACGCCGGCGCGGGGCCTGTCAAACGGGTTTGCCGGAGGCCGGCTTTTTCCGCGCCGCTAACTGTTGCGCCTGAGCTATTTGGCTCTTTCGCCTGGCGGCTGGATTCTTTTTGAGTTGCTCCGCCTCATCCGTTCGGCTATGATGGGACGTAATTCACGTTGAACCGCTTTTTGTGCCCATACAATGAGTTTTGGCCGACATTAAGAGTATAATAAAATCATGGCTGCTGCTGAAGAAACCACAACCAACGCTCTGCGCGCTAAGGCCGCAACCGCTTCCGACGTTGCCGCGTCGGTCAAATCCGGCCCGTCCTTGCTGACGCGCTTTTTAGATTTGCTCAGTTCAGTGAAACTAGGCATCTGTTTGCTCTGTTTATTAGCTGCGCTCTGCATGGTGGGGATGCTCGTCATGCAACAAAACGTGGAGGGGTTTGATAAGTATTACCCAACGCTGGCTCCGGCGCAGCAAGCGTTATTCGGTAAATTAGGAATATTTGACATTTATCACGTCTGGTATTTCAACGCGGTGTTGTTGCTGTTGTCGCTCAACATCATACTGGCTTCGATTGACCGTTTCCCCAAAGCTTGGGTGTATGTCTCGAAGCCGAAACTTGACGCTTCGCCGCATTGGTTGAAAGGCCAGGAACAGAGCGCAGAATTGAATTTGCGCGATAGTAATGCGCAGTCACTGAGCGAACGCATCGCCGCCGCTTGTAAAGACGTGGGGCTGAAAAATACGGTTATCAGTGAGAAAAAGGGTAAAACTTTCGTCTTTGCGCAGACCAACGCCTGGAACCGCTTGGGCGCATATGCCGTCCATGTCGC
>JAYVJN010000211.1:0-11403 GCA_043769325.1 Acidobacteriota bacterium | reverse complement strand
GTTGACCTCGGCACGCGCTTCGGCATCGTCACGCCCTACACATCATATCTCGCGCTTGAATCCGGAGCGGTAGTAACAGATGGAGTTGCCCAAGATGATAGAGCAAGAGTAACAGGCGGTCAGCCGGCGCGCGGCATGGGCGTCGGTTCTGGTGGAGGGCGGCGTGATTCGCGTCCTTCATCTGCACCAGCTCCGGAAAGCCGTAGCAATAGTATGGTTTTGGGAGGCGCTGACGCAGCAGCCATCAACGACAAATCCGGCGCGGTGGCCGTGCGCGAGAGCAAGAAGGCCAAGAGCCGCCAGGAAGCCGAGAAGGTGGAGAAAGACACTTCCGAAACCGCCGTGCGCAACGTCAAGGGCAAGACCTTTTACAACCGCGACAGCGTGTGGACGGATTCCGAGTTCAAGAACGAGGCCAAACTGCCCGAAACCACTGTCGAATTCGGCAGCGAAGCCTACTACAAATTCGTCCAGGCGCATCCCGAACTGACCGATTACCTCTCGCTCGGCGAAGCGGTAGTCATCGTGGACAAAGGCCGCGTCTATCGCGTCCAAGCCGCCAAACCGTAGCGGGGCCAAAACGATTAGACAGGATTGACAGGATTTTTCAAGATTTACAGGAAAGAAGGTTTTTCTTGGTAAATCCTGTCAATCCTGTCTATTTTCCTGGTTCTTTTGCGCGATGGCGTAGAGAATGGTTTTTACTTGGAACGGCGTGAGCGTAGGATAAGCCTCTAACAGCAGGGCTGTGAGGCCGGCGATGTGGGGACAGGCGAAGCTGTTGCCGGTTAGTTGGCGATAGCCGCCGCCGGGCCAAGGCGTGCGCACTTGGACGCCGGGCGCGGTCAGTTCGATGACTTCGCCGTAACGGTAGCCGAATTTGTAAGGGTCTTGGCTGTCGGTCTTCACCACCGAGAGCAACGATGAGGAGAAAATCGAGGGAAAACTCGGTTGCGGCAGGTTGTTGGCCGCCGCCACGACGACGCAGCCGTTGTGGTAAGCGCGGTCAAGCAAATCGTGCAAAGGGCTGTGATATTGCGGCTTAGTCGTGCCAAGACTGAGATTGATGACCTGAAATTTCTGTTTGATGGCGTAGTCCAGACCGGCGAGAAACATCCCGCCCGAACCCGATGCGTTGGGGCCGAGAACTTTGATGCTGTAAAGTTCGGCGTCGGGGGCGAGCGAAGCGATAATTCCGGCGCAGGCCGTCCCGTGACCGGCGGAATCGCCGTCAGTGGCGGGTTGGAAAACGATGCGGTTGCCTTGCGCGACGGCGGCGATTGATTCTTTGACTTTGCCTTGTAAATCGGGGTGTTCGGCGTCTATCCCGCTATCAATGACGGCGACGCGCACACCTCGCCCCGTGAAGTTACGCCAAATAACTTCAGCTTCGATGTGTGACCATAAATCCGGCAATACGCTCGCGGCGGGCTGCGTTTTGTCAGATTTCGCCATGCGTTATACCTCTTTCGCTACAATTCTATTTTACTCAGCCGGGTGCATTGTAATGTAAGCCGCGCGCGGGCGCAAAAGTAATTTTTTTTCTGCGCGGCGCAACTCTTATACGCGGCGAACGTATCCATGTTACTATGCGCCGAAGGTTTTCGGCCTGACAACCAAAAACGCGCGTTTTGCGTCTTAGAAAATGGTAAAGCTAACTTCAGTTGCCTTGTAACTGATTCGCGCAAACGGCTATGACACGCTTACTAACGTGCGCGTTTCCGCCTTAATTTAGAAACGAACCAGAGGCTTGCTATTGTGAGAAAAAGATTTTTGTCCGCTTTAACTACACTCCTTGTCGCCGCGTTATTATTGCCCGGCCCACTGTTCGCGCAATCCGCCGCGCGCCGTGCGCCGCAACAACGCGAAAAACCGCCGGTGGCTAAAGAAACGCCGCAACGCCGCCCGAATACACCCAAAGTCAGTTCGGAAGACATCGAAAAAGATGTCGCCGAAGCTCTGACGCTAATTGAGCAAAATTATATTGAAGGCAATAAACTCAATTATTCCGACACTTTCCAATCGTCAATTATGGGTATGTTACAGACCCTCGACCCGCACTCGCGTTATTTTACGCGGGACGAGTTTGACGATTTCAAGAGCGACCAAAGAGAAGTTTATTACGGCATCGGCGCGTCCATCATTAACCAGCGGGTGGACGGCAAAGTTGACACTTACGTTACCGCGACTTTTGAGGGTTCGCCCGCCTCCAAGTCCGGTTTGCGTTACGGCGACCGTATTGTCGAAGTTGACGGCAAGGATATGCGCGGCAAGGATTCGGCTGCGGTGCGCGATAAAATTCGCGGCCCCAAAGGTTCCGCCGTGCGCGTAACGGTTGAACGCGCCGCCGACAACGCGCCGCTGACCGTTGAAATTATCCGCGACGCGGTGCCGCAACCGTCCATCCCCGATTATTATATGCTTAAACCCGGGGTTGGCTATATCGGCATGACGCAGGGCTTTAATTACGCTACCGCCGCCGAATTGCAACAAGCGGTGGACGCCCTTAAAGAAAAGGGCATGACTTCGTTGGTGATTGATTTGCGGAATAACCCCGGCGGTTTTATGGATCAATCCATCCGCGCCGCGCAGATTTTCTTGCCCGCCGGCCAGACCATTTTGACGCAAAAAGGGCGTAACGGTTACGAAGACCGCACGGCCCGTTCGGAGAATCGCCGCCCCGAAACGATGCCGCTTGTGCTGTTGCAAAACGGCGGTTCGGCTTCGGCTTCGGAAATCTTCGCCGGCGCGATGCAAGACCATGACCGCGCCCTGATTATCGGCCAGAATAGTTTCGGCAAAGGCTTGGTGCAGGGAATTTTCCCGCTCGAATACGGCGCGGGTTTGACGCTCACCACCGCCAAGTATTACACGCCTTCGGGCCGTCTGGTGCAACGCGATTACAGTAACAGCGGCTATTACGACTACATCACGCGCGGCGAACGCCAGGATAAACCGACGGAAGCGGAAACACCCAAAGGCGCGGAAAGCCGCACCGACGCGGGGCGTTCCGTGTATAGCGGCGGGGGCATTGCCGCCGATGAGGAAATCAAGCCGCGCACCTTCACCCGCGAACAAAGCAATTCCGTTGCGCCGGTCTTCGCCTTCGTCCGTGATTTAGTCAACGGACGCATCCCCGGCGCATTCCCCGATTACAAAATCGGCAAAGTCTCGACTTACGACTACGTTATCAAAGACGAAGATTACCCCGTCACGGATAAAGTATTTGAAGCATTCAAGGCGTTTGTCAGCCGGGACGCTTCATGGAAATTGTCGCCCAAGACGTTGGACGCGAACCGCGAAGTTCTCAGCACGCAGATTCGTTACCAAATAATCACTGCCGCTTACGGGCGCGTCGTGGCCGACCAGGTTTTGCTCAACGACGACCCGCAATTGAAAAAAGGCGTCGAAGCTCTGCCACGCGCCCGCGACCTGGCGCTCACCGCCCAACGCGCCCGCGCTCTGAGCGGCAACAATAGCACCAATAATAACCAGGAATAACTGCTGCGTAAGGTAAAGTAAAAGGCCGCCATCTCCGGCGGCTTTTTACTTTGCCCGAGGCGAAAAAGTTAAGCGCAGTTTCGTAAGCCACGCGCCACCAAAGGCTTGCGCCACTTTGCTATGAGGCTAACCACGATTGACGCGCACACCGCCGGCGAGCCGCTCCGCATCATCACGTCGGGCTGGCCCGAACCCGTTGGCGCGACGATGCTGGAGAAACGCCGCTACGCCCGCGAACACCAAGACCACCTGCGCCGCTTTCTGATGTGGGAACCACGCGGCCACGCCGATATGTACGGCTGTCTGTTGACCGCGCCCACCACGCCCGACGGCGATGTCGGCGTGCTGTTCATGCACAACGAAGGCTTTAGCACGATGTGCGGACACGGCATCATCGGACTCGTCAAAGTCGGTTTGGAGTGTGGTCTGTTTGTGGTAAACGACGAAAAGGAAATCCGCATAGACACGCCCGCCGGACGAGTCACCGCCCAAGCCCACCGCGCCACCGACGGCACGATTGAGCGCGTTTCATTTCGCAACGTGGCCTCATTCCTGCTAGAAAAAGACTTGCCGGTTTATGTGCCGGAACTTTTTGCCACAGAGAACACAGAGCAACACAGAGCAATGATAAGCAATCAAAGTTCTTCTTTCTCGGTGCCCTCTGTGTCCTCTGTGGCAAACAATCAACCGCTAATATGCGACATCGCTTTCGGCGGCGCGTTCTACGCCTACGTTGACGCGCCCAGCATCGGCCTAGCCCTTACGTCGGAAAACTACTCACGCATCATTCACTTGGGGAAAGCCATAAAACGCGCCGTCATGCACAGTTACGCCATCACGCACCCATCCGGCAACGCGGACTTAAACTTTCTCTACGGCGTAATCTTCGTCGAAAAACTTGCCGACGGCGCGCACAGCCGCAACGTCTGCGTCTTTGCCGACGGCGAAGTTGACCGCTCACCCACCGGCACCGGCGTCAGCGGACGCGCCGCCATTCACTGGACACGCGGCGAATTGAAATTAGGCCAAACCATCACCATCGAAAGCATCCTCGGCACGGCGTTTGACGTAACCGCGCTGGAAGAAACCCGCGTCGGCGCAACGCCCGCCATCATCCCCCAAGTCTCCGGCACGGCCCACATCACAGGCCGCCACGAATTTCTCCTCGACCCGCACGACCCGCTAAACACAGGCTTTTTGTTGGCTTGAGATGCGATTTTAGATTTAGCCGCACAGTGACGATGAGGTCAGTACCACCTGCGGTAGCGGGTGGGTTGTCAGTGTCTTCACGAACCTCTTTTGTTTTGCAGATTTTTTAGCTTGCGACTGAAACAAACCCGCTCATTCCGACATACCATAATGAAGCCGCTCAACAGCGACAGTCACCGCGACGCGAAGAAATATCTTTACAAATGACGCTTTTTGCTCTATCTATAAAGCATCAGGAAAGTTAAAGACCGTCCCGCGCCATTCCCCCGACTGTTCGCAGGCCAGTTTCACCGGCCCGTTGCGGCATGACAAGCAGGTAAAGTTCTAACTAAAAATTGTAGGAGAATAAATCCCAGATGGCTGATGAAACTAACAACACACAAGAAACTTGGAATATCTTTCTTTATTTGGCTGGTGATAGTAACTTGAGTGAACAACTACTTACCGCTTTGCAAGCTCTGTCAACAGTTGCTAAACACCCAAACATCAATATCGCCGCTCACCTGAATTTTCCTTCCAGAGTCAGACCGGGCTTACGCCTCGCATTAGATGGCAGCAGCCCTATTACATCACCTAATTTGGTTTCACAGCAGGACCCTACAAATGAGAAGGACGAAATCAGCCGTGTGTCCAAGTTGAAGGCCGGATGGCGAAATGGAAAGCGTACGCTATCTCATGCCCGCAGAGGAAACGTGCATCCACTTGATTCACTACCGGATTTTATAAAGTGGGCCAAAGATAAATACCCGAACGGCAAGGACATTCTTATCTTGGCCGGACACGGCCCTATCGTTGCTGAACACTCTTTTCTGTGGGAAGACAACCCGCGCGGATACGTCAGCCTGGCTAGTTTGTCAGAGATTTTAAGCGCACAATTTGGCAATGGCAGTGAAAACGAAAAAAATGGCAGTAAAAACAAAAAGTTGGCGGTGCTTCTTTTCGATAGCTGCATGGCCGGATGTGTTGAAGTTGCCTATGAGATGCGGAAATGCGCCGAATATATGATTACTAGCCAGGGGCTTGTGCCAAGTGCCGGACGCCCCTTCTACAAGTACCAGCAAGCATTAGGGAAGCTAATTGACGATAAAACAGCGACGCCAATAGCCGTTGCGCAGGAAATGTGTAAGGTTTCTTTTGCCCACCACACTGACTTTATTCTATCTGGTCGTAGTTTTGACATTGCTTGTTGCGACCTCGCAGAGGAAAAGGTTGAGTCTTTGGCAAATTGGCTGTCTGCCGGAGTACCCAAAGGAAAACCGGGATTAGTCGCCGCCCTCCGACAAGGACTTACCGATCCGACCACCAAAGAAATTGTCACGGATATGTTGGTTGCCGCCCACTGGAAATCGCAAAGCTACTGGAAAGAGCTTTACACTGACCTTTATGATTTTTGCGAAATACTGGGGCAAAAGTGCGAACAGCAAGTAAACATCTGCACTGGCTCAACAGAGGGAAAGACCGTTGGAAATATTACCGCTATTAAAGAGGCTTGCGCGGGCATTATGGAAGCAATTAACAAAATTGTATTGCCGGAAACGGATTACATCGGCCCGGATTATCAATACTCGCACGGCTTGTCAATTTTCTTTCCCTGGTCTGACCCTTCCCATGTTATTGACGATGATGCCGGGCATGGTGATAAATTCCCACCATTTTGGCGTGACTATGGGGAAATTGCCCTCAATTCAGACAAAAATACTAAAATGGCGTCATGGATTATGTTTCTCCGTGATATGTATCTTACAGGAACGGAACGCGAAGTGCGGGGCCGCAAAGATGATGAACTGGCAACTCACTACAATGACTTGCCGAAAGCAGAGAAAGCCAACATTCGTAATCGCCTGGAGAGCATGGAGAATAAAGGCGGCGGCAGTTCGGGTAAGGGTGGCGGTAGTTCGAGCGACGATGATTGCGAATGCCCCTCCATCAAGAACTATGCGCGGCGTAAGCCAACAAAAGATCTCAGTGATTATGATGAGCTTTATCGTCGCTATCGCTGGCAACCGAGCAAGAATTTTATAAATGCAATCAAATAGCCGGCCCCCTTATGTGGCCCTTTTAGCTTTGAGCGTAGGTATTTCTACGCTCAAAGCTGCATTTTGAGATATGCGTAAAATCCGCCGGACTACCTTTTGGCTCACAAGCATCTTAGGGGCCATCATATTGATGCCTTGCGCAGCTTTGAGCGAAGACCTTGCGGCAGCGTCGCTGGCGGAAACGCCGCTTGTCCCAAGTCACGCTCGTAAATCAACGATTACCAGCTTAGTGGCGCAACTAGGTGACTTTATCGCCAGGCGAGATAACGCAAAGGCAGCCCGAACAGCTAATATATTGGGAGAATTGTACCTCAAAGATAGCGCCCCGCGACAAGCGCAAGAATCTTTTCGTCAAGCGCAGCAATTAACTTCAACGAAGACAACGCCTGAAGAATATGTCAATGCGCTGAATGGATTAAGCGCAACTCATCTTTATCTTTATGAAGCAACTCCGGCACTAGAGTTTGCGCGCCAGGCGTTAGAGTTGAGCCGGGCCGCCAGTTATCAGCGCGGGGCAATCTGGGCATATATAAATTTCTCTTACGCTTACTACCAGACGGCTAAATACGAAGAAGCCGTCCACGCCGCCCAGCAAGCGTTGACCCTCGCGCAAGAGATACATTTCCCGCGTGGCGAAGCTAAAGCCTATTACCACATAGGTGAAGCGCATATGCTGTTAAGCAATATTGAGCAGTCACAATCAGCCTTGGAAAATTCTATCTTACTATGGGAACAAATTGGCGATGTGCCGGAGAAAATCAGCGCGCTTATGGACTTGGGGTTTCTGTTCTACCGTATTGGTGAGTTACAGAAGTCGTATAATATTTTTCTCCAAGCGCAAAGCATCATAGATGAGGCGAATGAGCCATTTCTAGCCGGGCAGATAGCGATGGGACTAGGCGAAACCTATAGCAGCTACAATATCCCTGAAGCTTCGGTACCCTATTATAAAAAGGCGCTTAAATTTTATCGGCAAGTCCAGTTTGCTGATGGCAAAGCGGTGGCGGGTTGGGAATTGGGGCGAATTTATGCCTTGCTGGGTGATTTCCCGCAAGCTCATACGCTGCTCAACGAGAGCCTTCAGGTCACACAAGAAGCGCACGCTCCTTTCTTGACTGCAGTTTGCCGCCGCTTTATCGGCGAAGTTTATCTCATTGAAAAGAAACCAGAGCAGGCGTTACCTCAATTTCAGCAAGCCTTGGCAACATACCTTGAGTTGAAAAACCGGCGGGAGATTGCTCTTGTTCTTACTTTCATGGGACAGGCGCAGCAGGATTTAGGGCATTACACAGCCGCCCTGAAAACATACCAAGAAGCCCTCAAAACATTTCAGGCAGTGCGCGACCAACCAAATGAAGCCACCCTGAATTATGCCGTCGGCCAGCTAAAACTCCGCGGCGGCGAGATGACCGCCGCCGGCTCTTTCTTGCAACAATCCATCGCGCTTACAGAAGAGTTAAGAAATAACGCCGTTTCAGAAGCGCAAACCTCTTTTTTTGCCTCGGTTTATAGCCGTTACACAAATTATGTGGATTGGCTGATGCAAATGCACGCGCAACAGCCTTCCGGCGGCTATTTAGAGAAAGCTTTTGCCACCCATGAACGAGCTCGTGCGCGTAATTTACTTGAAACTTTACGAGAGGCGCAGGTCGAGATAGCCAGCGACAACCCTACCCTTTGGGAAAGAAAACGCGCTTTGGAAAAGCAACTTCGCCATGAAGAAGCTAAATATACTGATTTGCTATACCAACAAGAGGTCGAAAAGGCTAAAATCAGCGAAACAACAATCACTCAATTGAAAGTGCAATATACAGAGGTACAGAAAGATTTAGTGCAAAAGAATCCGCATTACGCGGACTTAACTCAGGCCCGATCATTGTCACTGCAAGAAATTCGCCAAGAAATACTTGATGATGATTCTTTGTTGCTTGAATACTCTATCGGCGAGAACCGGAGTTATTTATGGGTCGTTACCAAAGCAGATATTTTTGGTTATACCCTGCCTGGCATTGAGGAGATTAGAATTGCCGCCGCCAATGTCTATAATGTATTGGCATCGCCACCACAAAATCCAGAGCATGAAGTTACCTGGAGAAAAGCCACCAACGATTTGAGCCGTTTGATACTCGCGCCAGCCGCCGCGCACCTGGGTAAACGGCGCATCATTGTCGTGGCTGACGGCGTGCTCAATTACATTCCGTTTCAGGCTTTGCCCGCGCCGGACGATAATGAGCCGTTGGTTGCCAAACACGAAATTATTAATGCTCCTTCGGCTTCTGTTTTGGGACTTATTGCCCAAGAGACGGCGCAACGTCAACCGGCGGGCAGGACATTGGCGGCTTTTGGCGATCCGATTTTTCGTTCCAACTATCTTGCCAAAACCCAAAAGGATGCGCCCGAACAGCTTGCCGCTGCACAGAATCTGGACAACGAGAGATTTTACCAGACGTTGCGCGATGTGGAGAGTGACGGTTTCAACCCCGACAAGTTGCGCGGGTTACTTTACGCGGGGCGCGAGTTATCGAACCTGCGCTCATTGGCCCCTGACGCGCTGATTGCTGCCGATTTCGACGCCACCCGCGACAAATTGCAGCAAACTGATTTGCGCCAATACCGTGTGCTGCACTTTGCCACGCACGGATTGTTGAACGAAAAACGCCCCGAAAATTCCGGCCTCGTTATGTCTCTGATGACCCGCGAAGGCAAACCACAAGAAGGTTTTGTCACGCTGTCAGACATTTACAACCTGCGTGCGCCGGTGGATTTAGTGGTTTTGAGCGCGTGTCACACGGCTTTAGGTAAAGACGTTCGCGGCGAGGGCTTGATTGGGCTGACGCGCGGGTTTATGTACGCGGGCGCGTCGAGCGTGGCGGCGAGTTTGTGGAAGGCGGACGATGAAGCGGCGGCAGAATTGATGAAGCGTTTTTATACAAAAATGCTGAACGAAGGTCAGCCTCCGGCGGCGGCTTTGCGGGCGGCGCAGAATAGTATGCGGCTAGAAAAAGAGTGGAGTTCGCCCTACTATTGGGCGGCTTTTACCATTCAAGGTGAATATCGCCGGACTATTCAGCCAGCGCCACATAGCTCCCTTCGCCTTTCGCGGTCAACAGCGACAGGCAGCGGCGTAGCGATGGCAGTTTCAGCAGGTTTGGTCTGGTGGTATCGCCGACGCCGACGCAAGTTGGCAATTAATTGACCGAAAAGTAGTATTTAAGAGGTGATTGCTCTTCGCCGGCAGCGTTTGTTGCGTAAAGTTTCACCTCATATTGACCGCGCGCCAGTTGCGCTGAAGGTATTACGACCACGACGGAATTTCCCTCTTTTTGTGGCTGTGTCGTTTGTACCGCCTCTTCCTTATCAATATTTTTTAGAGCCAGGCGAAAAGCCCTAGCCGTGCTTGCTGACGGAGGCAAATCTAATGTCACCTTGAGCGCATCAGGCAGAGGGGCGGTTACACGCACTGGCGCGGGGCCTATGTCGTCAATGTCGCGGGTTATTGAACCCGGCTGTAAAGTGATGGCGACTAAAGTTGGCGCGGTTTTGGGCGCGCTCACTTGCCACCACACGCCGACGCTCAAAACGACCAACGCCAACGCCGCGAACGCAACCCGCCAGCCGCTCCAAAAGGCCCGCCAACTTTCGCTCCAACTAACTTTTTCCACCATCGGGCCGCGTTGCTGCCGTTCGTCGGCGTGGCGCAGCAAGGCTTTAGCGTTGACGAGTTTTTCTTCACGGGCCGGCGTGGTCAGATAATGCTGCGCAAAGTTGTCGCGTTGCGCGGGTGTGAGTTCGCCGCGCAGATAATCGTCAACGAGCGATTCTTCGGCCAGGCCGATTTCTGCCGGCCATTCGTCGTTGGCGTAACACTCATCCTCGAAGCGTTCGCGCTCGGCTTCGTTTAACTCGTTGAGTAAATAGGCGATAATACGGTCTTCAGTCATGTTTGTAGGAAGTATGCGCGTGCAAAGTCGCTGTGGGCCGCAGCGAGAAGCCTTTGCTTCTACTTACTAATGCGCGAAAGTATTAACTTGTTTCGCTATTTATTTTGTTTTTTTTACACAATCAGCGAGACGCAAACGCAAGCGGTGGACGCGCAGCCGTAAAGCCATCGCGGTAGTCCCCCAAACCTCTGCTAATTGCTGGCGTTGCTCTGCCTGTGCCAGCCCGCGCAAGTCTTGGCAATAGGCCGTCAATAATTCCTGTTCGCGCGGCGGCAGTTGCTCCAGACAGTGCGCCATCAAGCGATAAACTTGCTCGGCGCGTTCATCAAAGGCGGCTCCGCGATTTTCCGTAAAGCCAATAAACGCTTGCCGTTCACGTTGCGTCAGACGATTCCGTTCCAACGAAACGAAGCGGGCAATGCCCAGCGCGTAAGGGCCAATCTCCGGCACAACCGCGCCCGCCGCCAGTTTTGCCGCCGTCCGGTCCAGGGTTTCGTCGGCCCCGCTGTCGGGGTCTGTGTCGCCGCGCAAGCTAAAGAATCCGAGCAGTTTTCTTCGCAAACGCGCATACTCAAGCCCCGCCGCGTCTGCATCGGCGTCGAGGTGCTTCAGGAAGTTGGCGAAAGCCTGGGCGTCGGCGGAAAGCCGGGCCGGACTCTCGCCGGGCCGAGAATCTTCCGTATCGCGTTCTTTCATCATTTTATCAGCGTGGCTAG
>JAYVJN010000210.1:0-3083 GCA_043769325.1 Acidobacteriota bacterium | reverse complement strand
ACAGGAGAGAATTATGAAACGTAATCGCATACTAATGGGTTCACTCATCGCTTTGGTGCTGACTTTGAGCGTCGTCGCATTTGCACAGGTCAATCGCCCGTATCGCAACGGATCGGTATGGACTATTGGCTTTATCCGTATCAAATCGGGCATGGATACGGCTTATTTGAACTACATCGCCACCGATTGGAAGAAACAACAGGAGGCGTTGAAAAAAGACGGGCTGATACTTTCTTACAAAGTTTTGACCACCCAAGCGCATGGCACGGGCGATTTCAACATTATGCTGATGAGCGAATACAAGGACTTGGCAACGATGGAAGCGAACCAGGACAAAGCCGACAACCTTGGGCAACAGGTCGCCGGCAACGATCAAAAGCAGATACAGGGGTACAAAGACCGTCTCGAAATCCGGGAAGTTTTGGGTAGCCGATTGGCGCGGGAGATTGTTTTAGAACCTAAGCGTTAAGACAACACGCGCCGCCCGCCAAGTCTCTGACGTGGGGTGGAAACAGCAAATTTCAGCCAACGTAACTTGTAAAATTGTTACCTGTCCGTAGCTGTTTCCGCCCGCGTCAATTCCGGCACGGTGGTCGTGACGGGAGCGCGGTAGCCGCAGCCCTCGGTGGCGCAGATAAGGTTTGCGCCGTCGCGTTTGGTCGTTTTTTCCAAGACAAACGGGGCTTTGCAATCCGGGCAAGGCGTGGCGATGGGTTTGTCCCAATAAACGGCGTCACATTTCGGATAGTTGGAACAGCCGTAAAAGACCTTCCCGCGTTTCGATTTTTTGTTAACGATTTCACCTTTGCAACCCGCTCGCGGACACGGCACGCCCGTCGTCTCGCGCTGGATGTAGTTGCATTTGGGGTAGTTAGAGCATGAGACGAATTCGCCGAAACGTCCCTGCCGTTTGACCAGGTTGGCCCCGTCTTGCGGGCATTTTTCGTCCAATGTAACAGGCGGCGCGGTGGGCGCGCCGGTCTTGCCCAATTTGCGGATATTCTTACATTCTGGGTAACCCGTGCAGCCCAAAAACTGGCCGAAACGCCCGCGTTTGAGAGCCATCGGCTTGCCGCAGAGGTCGCATTCTTCCGGTTCCGCTTCGCTAGTCGCGGGCGTCGCTGTCGCCGTTGCGCCGTTGGCCGGCGTTTCCGTTTTGGGTTTATCAATTTCGCGGGTCGTGCGGCATTCGGGATATTTGGAACAGGCCATAAACTGCCCGAAGCGGCCCAGGCGAATGACCATCGGTGAGCCACATTTTTCGCAGATTTCATCCGTCGGCGTGGCCTTCTGTTTGGCGTCGCGCATGAGTTGCCCGGCGTTTTTCAGGTCTAACGAAAACTTATCGTAAAAACCGTGTAAAGCATCCGTCCACTTGAGTTTGCCGTCTTCGATTTCATCCAGTTCCTGCTCTAAACGCGCCGTGTAAGTTTCGTTGAAGAGGTCGTTAAAACTGGCGACGAGCATATCGCTGACAATCAGGCCAAGCGCGGTGGGGTGAAACCGGCCCTCAAGTTTTTCGACGTATTCGCGGTCCAGCAGCGTGGTCAGAATCGCGGCGTAAGTCGAAGGCCGCCCGATGCTTTTTTCTTCTAAAGCCTTGACGAGTGTGGCTTCGGTAAAGCGCGGGGGCGGCTCGGTGAAGTGCTGTTCGGGTATCACGCCTTTTAATCCAAGCGTTTCGCCTTTTGTCACGAGCGGCAGTTTGCGTCCCTCTTCATCGTCCTCTTCGGTCTTTTCGTCGCGGCCTTCCTGATAAAGTTTCAGGAAGCCGTCGAACTTTTGCACCGAGCCGGTGGCGCGGAATGTGAAGCGTCCGGCGGCAATGTCAATGGTGGTTTGGTCAAACACGGCGGGCATCATCTGGGAAGCCAAAAAGCGTTGCCAGATGAGACGGTAAAGCTTTAATTCGTCATTGTTTAGGTATTTCGCCAGCGATTCGGGGCGGCGCGTTACGTCCGTTGGGCGGATAGCTTCGTGGGCGTCCTGCGCGTCTTTTTTCGAGCGGTAATGCACCGCTTTTTCCGGCAAATAAGCCGGGCCGTATTCTTGTCCGATGTAGTCGCGGGCCTCGCCCAAAGCGGTGTCTGAAACGCGGGTCGAATCGGTGCGCATATAGGTAATCAAACCTACCGCGCCTTCCGCGCCTAAATCTATGCCTTCATAGAGTTTCTGCGCCAGCATCATGGTCTTTTTGACGGGAAAACCCAGTTTGCGTGCGGCTTCTTGTTGCAACTTGGAAGTGATGAACGGCGGGACGGGGTTGCGTTTGCGTTCTTTCGTCGTAACCTCGCTGACGACAAAGGTTTGCCGTTCGGCTTCGGCGACAATTTCGCGCGCGTCGGCCTCTTTGCCAAGCAAGACTTCGTTCTTTTTGAGTGGCTGGTCAAAGTTGCTCGTCTTGACGCTTTGTTCGCCGACGCGAATCAGGCGGGCGGCAAATTCAGGCGGCAATTGGGCGGCAACCTGAGCGGCAATCGTCCAGTATTCGGTCTTGAGAAAGGCTTCGATTTCGCGTTCACGTTCGGCGACCATCCGCAGCGCGACGGATTGCACGCGGCCCGCGCTCAGTTTGCCGCCGATGATGCGGCACAGCAAAGGCGAAACCTGATAACCGACCAGGCGGTCAAGCACGCGCCGCGCCTGTTGCGCGTCCACACGGTTTTGATTGATGGGGCCGGCGTGGGTAAAAGCCTCGCGCACCGCGTTTTTCGTGATTTCGTTGAACATCACGCGGTAAGTCGGTTTGGCGGGGCGTTTCGGCACGATTTCTTCGGCCAAATGCTGGCAAATGGCTTCGCCTTCACGGTCCGGGTCAGCCGCCAGATAGATGGCTTCGGCTTCTTTAGCGGCCCTTTTGAGGTCGGCGACAACCTTTTTATTGTTGCGCTTTTTGATGTCGGGAATGACTTCATATTCCGGCGCGAAGTCGTTTTTCACGTCCACGCCCAGCCCTTTGGAGGGCAAATCTTTGATGTGGCCGATAGAGGCCATCACCAGAAAGTCGCTGCCCAGATATTTGTTGATGGTTTTCGCCTTTGCGGGCGATTCGACGATGACGAGATTTTTTGCCATTACTGAAG
>JAYVJN010000209.1:0-3218 GCA_043769325.1 Acidobacteriota bacterium | reverse complement strand
CGAGCGGCGGTTCGGAAGCCAACCTAGTTGCGCTCAAATGCGCCCGTGACCGCGCCCATAGCCAAGCGAAAGATGCCGGATTGCGCGGCGCGGCGGGCGCTTTAATCGTCTATGCCTCTGACCAATGCCACTATTCATTTATCAAAAGCGTGGATATTCTGGGTTTGGGGCGCGATAATCTACGCCGCATTACGACGGACAATAATTTTCACCTTCGCACCGATTTACTGCGCGAAGCCATCGCGGAAGACAAACGCCAAGGAAACATCCCTTGTGCCATCGCGGGCGCGGCGGGCGCGACTTCGACGGGCGTGATTGACCCTTTAGACGAACTCGCCGACATCGCTGCGGAAACTAATTGTTGGTTCCACGTTGACGCGGCTTACGGCGGCGCGTTGGCCTTTTCGGATAAATACGGCGGGCGTCTGCGCGGCATCGAACGCGCCGATTCCGTCACGCTTGACCCGCACAAATGGATGTTTGTGCCGTTTGCCTGTGGCGCGACGCTTGTACGCGAGGGCGCGTCCGTGTTGCGCGAGGCGTTTGATTTCACGCCCGAATATCTCACCGAAAAGCGCGACTACACCGGCGGCGCGGAACAGAATTACGATATGTTTCGCTATGGTCAACTCGGCACGCGCCGCTTCATGGCCCTCAAATTGTGGTTGGCTATCAAACACTTAGGCAAACCTGGCTACGCGGAAATCATCGAACGACAGGTGGGTTTAGTGGAATATCTGGCACAACTGCTTGATGCTTCGCCGGATTTCGCGCGTCTGGGCGAAGTTGAAACGGCGGTTATTTGCTTTCGTTATCTGCCAGGCGACGCCAAAAATTGGGACGGCCCCCGCCAAGACGACTTGCAGCAAAAATTACAGCAGCGCGTGGAACAGAGCGGCGAATCCTTTTTCGCCTCGACCATTTTGCGCGGACGCCGCGCCCTCAGAATTAACGTCAACAGCTTTTTAACCGAACGCAGACACATCGAAAATCTGTTACAATTATTGCAACGCGAAGGAGCGCAAGTTTTAGCAGCCAGGAGTTGAGCCATGAACACATTAGCGGATATGCCGACGGATTTAGCCGAACGCGAGCAAAAATTCTACCAGGAAAAATTACAGGCCCTTTTAGAACCGGCAGAGATAGGCAAATTTGTCGCCATTGAGCCGTATTTGGAACGCTACTTTGTCGCCACAAGGGACATTTAAGCGTTACTAGCGGCACGCGCCGCATTGCCGGATAAGTTTTTCTTTCTCATTCGCATCGGCTACAAAGCCGCGCATAAAATCCCAAGCGTAAAAGTTTTAAGAGGGCGAGCTAACGCGATATGAGACTGCAAAATACTGTGAGCGGCTGTATTTGCGGCTGTGCCGCCCGATGTGTGGCGATGGCTATGCCTCGCCATCAAATTGGCCTCCTGAATTTTGCGGCTGCGCCGCCGTTTGGGAGGCATAGCCTCAGATTTGGTTAATGAGC
The DNA here is from genome assembly GCA_043769325.1 of Acidobacteriota bacterium. Taxonomy (GTDB): domain Bacteria; phylum Acidobacteriota; class Blastocatellia; order Pyrinomonadales; family Pyrinomonadaceae; genus JAYVJN01. Next base: position 1,742 of record JAYVJN010000209.1, on the reverse strand, counting down.
TACCGGAAAGGCCGAGCCTTTCCTCACATCGGGGCGGCACAGCCGCAAAAAGCGTATTGTGTTTATTAGCGAACGTAACGTAAGTCTATGACACAAGCAGATAAAGAACGGTCAGTCATGTTTTGCGAAGCCCTGATTGCGCTTGTTTGCAGTTATATCGCGGCGGCGGTGGCTGCGGAGTCGGTAGTCTCAAGCAACACCGTCTTTTACACTCCCATCGGAGTTACAAGTTTTTACCAACTGCTTTGGCTTGGCTATGATACCGCATGGATATTGCTGATGCTCGCCGGCCTGTCATACCTCGCGGCCTTTGGCTTGTTGAATAAATTAGCGGGTGTTTTCGTCAAGGGCAGCGAATGGCGTCTAAATTGGGCAGTGATACCGTTTGTCGGCACGTTCATCTTCATCTTAAACCTGGCCTGGTATTTTCAGCCACGATTTAACGATTATGTGCGCCCGTTAGTTTTACTGGCCTACACTTTTGGCGGCGGTTTCATATTGGTTGGCATTTCTTGTGTAATATGGTTGGCGGGATTTGCTTACCGTATTGTTAAGAATGACTTAGACACAAAAGAGCCTTTGCCCTGACAAACCGGAGAGTTGAATTAACCATGAAAAAACAAACCTTTACCTGTTTTGTTGCGCTGCTTTTGGCGGCTTTGTGCGTTTCGGCGCAGACGGGCGCGAAGGAGAATCGTTATCTCAACGCGGTTGCTTCGCGTGCGGAGTTTGACACGGTGGCGCGCACCTATCTCGAATCGTCGTACCCCTTGCCGCACGCCATGTTTGTCATTGACCGGCAGGATAAGAACAAAATCTATTACGTCAACTCGAAGAAATACACGTTTCACAAGGATTTCGTCAACGGCACATATCTGTCGCTGGAACGTGGGCGCGAGTTTTTCGTCAAGAATTACATCAACGCCAACCGCCGCTTTATCCTCGGCACGCTGGCCTACCAAACACCTGTGAAACGCTGGACTTACGAATTTTGGGAAGGCGACCAAATCCCCGCCGAATTGGTCAAACTCACCTCCGACACCATCGCCAAAACCTTTTACGAACCCGTCGCGTTTAAGCCTAATTCCACGCGCCAAGAGGATTTGGCCGCGACCATCACGGGCCTGGCCGTCGTCTTACAAAAAGATATTCTCGAAGAAGCCGATTATCAACCGCTCAATGTGGCTTCGGGCATCGGGCGCATCCACATCGTTGACAAAATAGACGAGCATACCGAAATCGGTTACAACGAAATCCTGGTTCTTAATGAAGTTCCGGTCACGCTGCCGCCCGTCGCCGGCATCATTATTACTAAACCTTCGACACCCTTGTCGCACATCAATTTGCTGGCGAAATCGTGGGGCATCCCCAACGCCTACATCCGCGACGCGGTGGAGGTCTTCAAACAATATAACGAACGCTGGATTGTTTTCGACGTGGAAAAGGGCAAATACCGCTTCCGTCCCGCGCAAAAGGCCGACCTCGACAAGACCGCCAACCGCGACCTGCCCATCATTCGGCAAATGACGCCCAAAGCCGATTTAGACGTGGACGCGCTGGCCGATTTGCGCCAACAACGCGCCCGTTCGGTCACGGCTTACGGCGCGAAATCCGCCAATCTGGGCGAAGTCTTTAACGCCGGTCTGCGCGGCATAACTGTGCCAAAGGGTTTCGGGATTCCCTTTTATTGGTACGATAAGTTCATGGAAGACAACGGTTTCGACAAATTAGTTGAGGTAATG
>JAYVJN010000208.1:0-5572 GCA_043769325.1 Acidobacteriota bacterium | reverse complement strand
AGCGTCGCTAAAGGCAGCAAACCATCGTGGCGCAGCAATTCGTCGGGCGGTTGCTCCCACAACTTGACGACATTGTAGCGTAAATAGGCGTTTTCGTCTTGGTAACAAGCGGTGATGTCCTCGCCCGTATCTTTGAGCACGACCAATGCCTGGCGCACGCTTTGAGCCGGCGCGTGGCGTTTGAAACCGACGTAATAATCCAACATTCTGAGCGGCAGAGGCAGTTCGCTCTGCACCGTAGTCTGAAATTCGATGTGAAAAAGCGTCTCGCCGCTTGCGACAAACAGCGCGGCGTCGGCGCGGATAGGTTCGCGGTTGAGTTCGGTCTTGATGATGCGGACTTCGGCCACACGCGCGCCGAACAGCCATTCGATAAACTGTTCCGGATAGCGTTCGGCCAGGTCTTTGCACAAGTTGTCACTCAGACGGCGTTCGGGTGTGGGAGTTGGTTTCATAGCCCAAGAATTCTAGCGAAACGCATTATGCCCTAAAAATCTGGTTCGCACATATTTGACTGTATCCATCAATGTTTCCGCCGGTTCGCGGGGCGCGAAACCAAGTTGGGCGGTGGCTTTGGCGGCGTCCAGGTACCAGAAATGTTCGGACATTTCTACTTCTGAGGGTTCGATGGGCGGCGCGTAATCCCAATGTTTGTAAACATTACTGAGCCAGCGCGAACCGGCTACCGCCAGGCTTTTGGGTAAAGCCAGAGTTGGCGCGGAGACGCCGGAGACGCGCTCCAGGCGTCCGAAAAATTCGCTGAAAGTCCAGTTGGCCGCGCCCAGCAAATAGCGTTCACCGTGTTGCCCGCGTTTCATGGCGGCGATGAAACAGGGCGCGGCGTCGCGGGCGTCAACAAAACTGAGGCCGCCTTTGGGGACGGTCTTGATTTTGCGGCTGAGGTAATCCAGCACAACTTTGGTGGAGCTCAAACGCTCATCGCCGGGGCCGAGCAATAAACTTGGGTTGAGCATAACCAAACGTCGGCCCGCGCCGTTAAAGGCTTCGAGCGCGGCGCGTTCCTGAAAGTGTTTGCTGGCGTAATAAGGCCAGCGCGAGATGATGTCAAAGGGCGTCGGGTAATCTTCGTCGGGCGTTTCGCCGCCGTTTTCCGTGACGGCAATCGTGCCGCTGGTGGAAGCCATGACGATGGTTTTCACCTCGCCGGCGCGGGCCGCTTCGCACAACAGCCGCGTGCCTTTGACGTGGATGTCGTGCATGGCGCGGGCGTCTTCATCCTCGCGCGAGACCTTGCCCGCCAGGTGGTAAATTTCGTTCACGCCGCCGACGGCTTGGGCCACGATGGTCGGGTCGGTAATTGAACCTTCGACAATTTCCACGCCCATTTCCGTCAACCAGGCGGGCGTGGCAGTGGTCAAAACGCGCAGGTTGTGCGGTTCGTTTTCCGCTAACAAACGCAACAAGTGTGAGCCGAGAAAGCCCGTGCCGCCGGTGATAAGCGTTTTTGTGGCGGCGCGTTTGGCGGGCGCGGTTTTCGCCGTAGTCTTGCGCGCCGGCGTTTTGCTGGTTGTTTTAGTAGCCATAAAGCAGTGTGCAGTAGGCAGGGCATTCCGCGTAGGATACCGCGCTTGTAATTGGTTGGCCTGTAGCGGCAACAGACCGCTTCAAGGCCGTTCTTGTATTCAAGGAAAAATGCGCCAGCCTACCCAAAGACGCCTGGCGGATGTCTGTGCCGGTGCATTCATCCGCAAACGAGCAACGGTAGCGCGTCCAACGGCGGTCAATCCGCCTTTTTCACGAGTAACCGGGTCGAATTGAAAATGCTCGTCCCACACATCCAGGCGTGGGTGAAAAAGCCTAATATCAGCTTGAGTGATTTCATCGTAACCTGCCAAAAAAGCCGATTTGTGAAGATTACAAGCATGACATGAAAGAGCCAGGTTGTTATCCCGATTTGTGCCGCCGTGCGCCGTTGGGACAATATGCTCAACCTCGTGGGGAAAATTGAAGGCGATTTCAGGGGCGCGGCAATGCTCGCAGAGGTTGGCTGCGCGCCGCGCTATAAATGGATAGTAAGGATTCATTCAGGGAGGTTGCCAAAGATAGCCTCTGTGCGCTGAACCGCGCCGCGCAATTCAGCTTCGACCAATTCTTCCGCCTCCCGCATTTCTTCGGGGGTCATGGTGGCCTGGCCTTCACGAACCAATCGTAATTTGTCCATAAGTTCGGCCATTTGTTGCTGTTGTTGGGCATTAAAAAAACGGTCAGGCCGAAAGCGTCTGACAACAATGTGCATATCTGTATCAGCGTCTGGTAACTGCGGCGTCAGAGCGTCAAGGGCTTCGCCCAGGGTGCGCCCCGTAGATACCTTGCCGCCGGCAGAAGCGCGAAAAGTCTGATTTCCTGTGCCTTCGGGTAATACGGTAATGGTTGTCATAGCCTACCTCAAAATCTTCGTGGCAGAGTATAACACGAAGAAACCGGTTCATCCGGTGCCGGCGGGCATTTTGACATATGGCATCCCGCGTAAGATGACGCGCTGGCGGCGTATCACGCGCTTGGGGTTGATTTTGGGGTTGAAGACTTTGAGCGGGCTGGGCACCATCGCCGAAAGATAGGCGGCCTCTTCGCGGGTCAGATTGGCGGCGGATTTGTTGAAATAATAACGCGCCGCGGCCTCCGCGCCGTAGATGCCGTCGCCCCATTCGATGATGTTTAAGTAAATTTCGAGGATGCGCGGTTTCGACAAAAAGCGTTCCAGTAAAATAGTGAAAATCACTTCGCGGCCCTTACGGACGAAGGAACGAGAAGTGGAAAGAAACAGGTTTTTGGACAATTGTTGCGAGACGGTAGAGGCTCCGCGTTTGAAGTCGAACGAAGGTAAATCGGGCAAGATAGAGTCGTCGTTATCGCCCTCATCTTTGGCTTCTTTGGCGGCGATGCGTTGCGCTTCGTCCCAGGCTTTGCCGATGGCTTCATAGTCGAAACCGTTGTGCGTAGAGAAGTTGGCGTCTTCACCGGCGAGTATAGCGCGTTGCAAGTGTGGCGAAATCTTGTCCAACGGCACCCAATACTGCACGCGGCGCACCTGTTGGCCTTTGTCTTCGGCTTCACTGGCGCGTTGTTCCATCAGCGAAGACACTTCAGGATTGGTCGAACGCAAACGCACGACGCGGCAAGTGTCAAACAGCAAAACGCACATACCCGCCACCAAGCCGAGCAAGATGAACCGTTTCAGCCAACCAAAGAGTCCGGTTTTCTGAGTTGTGGCGGCGGCGCGTTGGGCAAATTTGTTGGGCGTTCGGGCCATGCGCCAAGAATAGACAGAATTTAGCGGATTGGCAACAAGTTAAAGCAGTTGGCGAAGCTGATAATTGAGCGGGCTTGGGGTTTCAAGCGGCCTTGCGCCGTAAATCGCGCCACTTGCGGCAAAGGTCTGCGGCTGCTTCGGGCCAGGTTGAAAAGTTGAAATGAAAGCCATTGTCCGGCAAAATCTTGGATGTAACGCGGCGGCTTTTAAGGAGTAGTTCGGTTTCCGTGCGTAAGAATACCGCGCCGATTTCGAGCATTAACTTAGTGGCCGGCAGTCCGACAGGCATACCGTAAGTTGTTCGCAATGCGCGCATAAAGTCACGGTTGGGCAAAGGGTTAGGGGCCGCCAGGTTAACCACGCCGGCGATATTTTCATGTTCGATAAGCCAATAAACAGCGCGGACAAAATCTTCGCCATGAATCCATGAAACGTATTGCCGCCCGTCTCCGTTAGTGCCGCCTAAGCCTTTTCTGACCAAGCCGAGCAAAACGTCAAAAATGCCGCCCGCGTCAGGACTCAAAACGACTGCGGCGCGCATTTTGACCTGGCGCGTGTGTGGCGTTTCAACCTCATCCAGGGCGCGTTCCCAGCTTTTGGCGACATCAATGCTGAAACGCCAGGTGTCGGGCGCGTCGGGTTCGTTGCCGCCAATGATGCCGGTAAATTCGTCGTTGGGCGCGTCGTAACGGTGAGCGTAAATCGTGGCGGTGCTCATCTGCAACCACAAAGACGGCGGGCGCGAGGCTTGCGCGACGGCTTCCCCGATGACCTTGACCGAATCCGTGCGCGATTTCATTATCTCTTTGCGGTTAGTTGGGTTATAACGACAATTGACGCTCCGGCCGGCCAGATTTACGACCACATCCGCGCCGTCAATTTCACGCGACCACTCGCCAAGCGTGCGCCCGTCCCAAATGCCGGTCTGCCAAACCGCCGGCGAAGGCTTGCGGCCCAAAACGACGACCTCATGCCCGTCCGCATGAAAGGCTTTGGCGAGAATCGTGCCAACCTGTCCCGTGCCGCCGGAAATCACAATTTTCATAACCACTAAGCTAACATACTCAATAAAATCCCCATAATTTTGTGCGGGTTTTCGATGGAGTATTCCTTGGAATCAACCAGCGCGGTATTGTTTTCCAGTTTGATAAAATTCCAATCACTGCCGCGCGTGACCGAGCCGTAAATTGTGTTGATGGAATTGTTTCGCGCTTGGTTGAAAAGCCGTGCAGCAATCATTTCGGCCAAACATTGGGGCAAGCCATCGTCCAGCGAATCATCTTTAGCCTCTACCAAAACAATGACCGGAGCATGAATCATATATTGGAGCGGAGAGCGTGAGACAAGAAAATCACACACGCCTTTCAAACCTTGTTTGGCGTCCACATTAAATTCTACGCCGGAAAAGAGGCTGATTTCTTTTTTTTTAATGCGGCGTAATTCCGTCAAAATAGGCGCAACTAACATTTCCGACTTGGCTTTCTCCGTCCCGATGGCGTGGGCCAGGGGTAAATTATCAAGTATTTGCTCCACGAGAAAGTCGTTTACCTTCCACTCTGCCTCGTCCGCGAATAATCCGGGCGCGGCGATAACCTGCACGCCAAAGGTTTCATAAATCTCTGTAATAGTGAATTTTGAATATGATTTCCGCATTTGTGTCTCCTTAGCTTCGACCAATCATTTCCGCCACGATTTTGCCCGAACTCATCACGCCAGGCAAGCCCGCGCCGGGGTGTGTGCCTGCGCCTACGAGGTAAAGGTTGGGCACGTCTTCGCTCAGGTTGTGCGGACGCAGCCAGGCTGATTGCGTGAGTATGGGTTCGACGGAAAATGCGCTGCCGAGATGACTGTTGAGCGTGTCGCGGAAGTGCAAAGGGTCTATCCGATGTTCGGTGACAATGTGTTTGGATAAATCCGGCAAGTAGCGTTCTTCCAAGTAGTTAATGATGCGGTTACGGTATTCTTGCGCCTTCTTTGTCCAATCCGTCGTACCGCCCAAATGTGGCACGGGCGAGAGCACATACCACGAATCGCAGCCTGCCGGCGCAAGGCTTGGGTCGGTAGCCGTCGGACGATGCAAGTAAAGCGAAAAATCGTCGGCCAGGCGTTTGTGCGTAAAAATGTCGTCTATTAAACCGCGATAACGCGGCCCCATGATGATTTCGTGATGCGCGATGTCTTCGTACCGGCGGTCTGTGCCGAAGTATATGACAAATAAAGACATGGCGTATTGCAAACGCTTCACTTTCTTATCCGTCCACTTTTTGCGGTAGGCGGCGGGGACAAGTTTCAGGTAGGTGT
>JAYVJN010000207.1:0-18701 GCA_043769325.1 Acidobacteriota bacterium | reverse complement strand
CAGACCGCGACGGCGGCGGCGGTTCGCGCCTGTGTTAGCGCAACGCGGCTTCTTACTGCCGGCTGCCTGCTGCTGGCTGCCTGCTGCCGCGTTGCGGCCTTAAATCCTGTCTGTTTTACTCGTAACGCAAGCACTCAATCGGGTCTAAACGCGAAGCTTTGCGGGCGGGCCAGACGCCAAAAATCAGTCCGACGCCGACGGAGACAGTCAAACCCGAAACCAAGGCCCAGGTCGGGATTTGCGCCGGCAGTTGCGGCACCAGGAAGCCAACCAGCTTGCTGATGCCGACGGCTAAAACCAAACCGAGCAAGCCGCCAAAGAAGGTGAGCGTCATGGCCTCAAACAAAAATTGGCGCACGATGTCGCGGCGGCGCGCGCCCAGCGCTTTGCGAATGCCGATTTCTTGTGTGCGTTCCGTCACCGAGACGAGCATGATGTTCATCACGCCGATTCCACCAACCAGCAAACCCAAGCTGGAAATCGCAATTGCCAGTAACCCGACGGCGGCTGTAATACTGTCGAACTGTTCGATAAATTTGTCGGCGGTCTTGATGTCAAAATTGTTCGCCGCACCAAAAGGCACTTGGCGGCGCACGCGCAAAACCTCTTCGGCTTGTTGTAGGCCCTCCTGTGCCTGGCCGGGACGCGCTTGCATGACAATACGCATCCAGCCGCGTCCGGGCGCGACTTTGCGGGCCGTCTGAAAGGGCATAAAGACCGCACTGTCTTCTTCGTTTTCACCGAAAAAGCCGGATTTGCGCTTTTCCAGCACGCCGATAATCTCAAAATTCTGGCCGCCCATGCGGACTTCCGCGCCAACGATGCCGTTGGTCTGGCCGGGAAAGAGCGCGTCCGCCGCATTGATGCCAATAACCAGAACATTGCGGCGTTCGTAGTCGTCAAACTCCGTAATAAAACGCCCCTGGTTAATGGTTACGTTGGTCAAACGCGCGTAGTTGGGCGAGACGCCGCTGGTGTCGCCCCAGCGATAGTTGCGGTCTTTGTATTTAATGTTGTCGTCGAACGAACCGCCGAAATAACCGATATTTTGATCCACCAGGGCGACATCCGCGATGGCGGGGCATTGCGCTTGAACAGCGTCGGCATCAGCGGGCGTTAAAGGTTTGCGCGAACGCTCCGAACGGTCACTGCCGCCGTGCGGCCCGGTCGTGAGGTGGAAAGCGTAGATATTATTCGTGCCGTATTCTTCCACCATTGCCACGATATTTTGCCGTAAACCCGTCAGAATCGAGGCAATTACAATCGCGGTCATAACGCCGACAACGATGCCCAGCACTGTCAGAAAACTGCGAAATTTGTGTGACCGCACGCTATCAAACGCCATCGCTAACGTCTCGCGCAAAATACCTTGTGGTAATAATTTCATAACTGCCTTTCGGGGATTAGGGATTAGAGAGCTTACCGTAAATACCCAACCTCCAACCCCTAATCCCCAACCCCTAACTTTTTGTCAACGCCAAAATCGGGTCTAGCCGCGCCGCTTTGAACGCCGGATAGAGGCCCGCGACGATACCGATAACGCTGGACACGATAATTGACAGCAAAACGTAGCCAAGCGTAATAGTCATAATGATTTGCGCTGCCGACGTAATAATTTTGGTCACCACGAACGCCAAGCCCAAACCCAACAGACCGCCCACTGCGCAGAGCAAAACCGATTCAATTAAAAACTGTAACAAGATTTGCCGTTTGGTCGCGCCCAGGGCTTTCCGTAAACCGACCTCGAAGGTGCGTTCGGTGACGCTGACGAGCATGATATTCATTACCACGATGCCGCCAACTATCAGCGTTATAAAGGTAATGGGAATAACAACGGCGGCAATGGCGTTGGTGAATTGGCTGATTTGCCCGTTAAGTTCGTCGGTATTGACCAGGCCAAAATCGTCCTCTTCATTGCCTTTGAGTTTGTGTTTATTACGCATGGCGACGCGGGCGTCTTCCATTGCCAGAGGAAAAGTGTCGCGGGTGCGCCCTTTGCCGTGAATCTGTAACCCGTTGCGCCCGAAGATTTGCCGCGCAACGGTTATCGGAAGGTAAATTTCACGGTCTAAGGAATCGCCAAAAAACGAGCCGGCCCGCTCCTTGACGCCGATAACCTGCATTTGTCGCCCGGCCACTTTGAGGTAACGCCCAATGGGGTTGCCGACGGGAAAGAACTTATCTTGCACATCTCCGGTTATAACGACGACAGAAGCAGAACGCGCTACGTCATCGTCGCTGATAAAGCGACCAATATCAATGACTTTGTCTTCTATCTCTTGCATATTGGCGGTCACGCCGCTTGTTCGTGTGGAAGGCAATTCCTCGCCGTCTTGCCGCAAATCCACACTGCCGCCTACCGATGCGCCAACCTCCGCGCACATCCCGCACTGAGATTTCACCCACTCATAATCTTCCCATTCCAAACGCTTGTTGCGCCGGTTGACGCGCTCAAACTCTTCGTCCGAAAGGCGTCCCGAAAAGGCCATACGCGCCATCATAAAGTGGTTGTTGCCCAGTATTTTCGAGATTTTGTCCACAACGTAGGTGTTCAGCCCGCTGATGGACGCGCCCACCGTCACCACCGACGCCACGCCAATCACGATACCAATCAAGGTTAAGACAGCCCGCAATTTGTGCGCCACAATGGACTGCGCCGCAATTCGCGCGGCGTCGGCGTAAAATGTTGAGATGATTCGCATAATGTTATCCGGTGACAAGATTGGCGGCGAAGGTCTATACGCCTCGTTCAACAGATGAGTTCCCTCGTTTTTTCACCCGTCAGAAGCGTCGGGGCCGTAACGCTACAATCTAAACGCAGCCTGGTGACACATCATTAACAAGTGGATTTATGCCGGCGGGAAATCTTGTGTTACAAAGGATGGATGAGCCGTAGAAGCAAACTGACGCGACACTATCGCAAATCGTTAATTTTTTGCGCCAGCCTTTTTAGCCTGGCTTTACTGCTAACCTTTGCCGCCTGTGAAAAGCCCGACCCGTCTGACCCTGTCGGCGTAGAAGTGAAAAAAGGGATTGTGCCGCAACCGGACGCGGAAGTGGCTGTAATTGAAAACGCCAACCCCGCCTTTGGTAAAATCGTTATCGAACTATACCCCAATCTTGCGCCCAAGATGGTTGAACAATTCAAGACGCTCACCAAACAGGGCTTTTACAATGGCGTCGCCTGGCACCGTGTAAATGTGCAGTCCGGTGTTATCCAAACCGGCGACCCGAATAGCAAAAATGATACGGGAGTTCCACTGCCGAGTGAGGCGTTACCCGCCAATCTGCCCGCAGAATTTAGCGATATACTTTATGAACGGGGTATTGTCGGCGCGGCGCGGCGCGGCCCCGGCGGCGGCCTTAGCGAACTGGATGCTTACGACTCAGCCAACAGCCAATGGTTCGTCACCCTCAAACGAGTTACCGCCTGGGACAAGAAATATACGATTTTTGGCAAGGTCATACAGGGTTTGAACAACTCCGATGTCATCGCCGGCGCGCCGGTTGAACCTGGCACGGAACGCCCCGCGCCGAAAATCATAATCAAAAGCATCACGCTTGAACCGCGCAGCAGTTATGTTAAGTAACAGGTCAAAAATAAATTTACCCACAATGCAGAAGCCCGCACTTAGTCAAGGGCGTAAAACATGGCACACTTGACGAAGTGCGGGCTTCTGCAAGATGCTTGGTGGGTCAGGTTATTTAATTCGCGTTACTTGGCTTTAATTTGCGGGCGCGACGTAGCCTTCGCGGGCGCGGACTTGCGCGCCGGGGACGCCTTTGATTTCAACGCGGATGGCGCGGAATTTGCCGTCGCGCTCTTTGTTGGCAGAGTAATAGCCGAGGCTGTATTGCGTGCCGATTTCGGCGGCGACTTGGGCGAAAGCAGTTTCGGCTTCGTCCAAACCTTGCACCGGAAAGACGCGCCCGCCGGAGATACGCGCCAGGTCGGTCATTTCCATACGGGCTATTTTATAGAGAGAGCGGCTGATTTCCATGCGGGCAAATGTGCCCAAATGACAAAAATCCTTCAAATCATCAGCGTCAGCGCGTGTGGCAAAAACCTTGCGGAAGCGTTGCAACTGCGTCGCAGAAAGGCGCAGACCGTTGTTGTCGCGGCAATCGCGCATGAGGCGGTCTTCGACAAATTCTTCGGTATCAATCTGCACAAAATAACCGGCGATACCGGCTTTGACCAATTGTGCGCGGGCCGGCGCGAATTCGCTTTTGCTGGCGGAATCCACGCCGTCGGTAAGTGCTACGAGAGCGCGGCGGCCATTGATTTCGGGCGTGGGCGGTTCGCGGAAAACTTCGTTGACGGTACGCAAAAGCGCGTCGTAAAAGGGTGTGCCGTAGCCATTAGTCAAAGCATTCAGCTTTTTCTGTAAAACTTCGCGGTCATCGGTCAAGGGTTGTAAAACTTCAATACCGGTTTGCGGCCCTTTGGTTGCCAGGTTTGAGCTAAAGGCCAGCAAAGCCACACGGTCGCCGGGCCGTAACGAAGCGATAAAGGCTTTGGCGGCATCGCGGATGAGATTGATGTCAGCGCGGGTGGAACCCGAAGTGTCAAGCAGCAGAGCGATTTCAAAGGGCGCGTCAGCGTTGGAAAGGTTGGCTATTTTTTGCGGCTTGCCATCCTCATAAACGAGAAAATTTTCTGCCTTGAGATTGGTCAGCGCCCGCCCGTTGCGGTCAGTGACGGCAGCAGGGACGGCGACGAGTTGCGTGTTGACGCGCACTACCTCGTCATCGCCAACCTCTTGCGGGCCGTCGGTTGTCGCTGCGGCTTTTACGTTTTCATTAGCGTTTGGAGTAGTTTGCGTGCGACGTGGCCGTTGTTGCTGTTTGACGGGCGGCACAGGTTCATCTTGCGCGCGCGCGACCAAACCATTCAAAAAGCACAATAATAAAGCCAAACCAAGTAAGATTTTCCGTTGTTTCATAGCGGCCTCCACAAACCCTCCGCAACAATTGTCCTTACTATAACGCAGAAAGGTGAAAAACGTCGCGTTATTTGCAGCAACGGGCGGCGAAAAACTTGCCCGCCAGCCTTACGCTTGAGCGCGTGGCTTGACAGGCGCGAATGGTTTCCGTAGTATGCAAAATCGCTTCTCGGCAGGGAGAAGTTTGAACGGAGCGCGTCCGCTTTGGTCTAACGCGGGCATGTATGTCAACGGTAGACGGCTTCCTTTACACGGAAGAGGTTAGCGGTTCGAATCCGTTCATGCCCACTTTTGAAGTTTCAAACTTGAGATTTCAAACACGGAGTCGTAGTTCAGTTGGTTAGAACGCCGGCCTGTCACGTCGGAGGTCGCGGGTTCGAGTCCCGTCGGCTCCGTTTATAAACGCTGATTTATCAGATGCTTAAAGGTCGCTCTTCGGGGCGGCCTTTAGTATTTTCAGTGTGTTTTTTCAGCCAGGCCGACGATTCACGCACAAGTCCAGGGCTTATTCAAAGTAAGGGTGGCGCATTGCCGGTTATCAATTATCATTTATCACTTATCAATTATTGCGGTCACAATGCCGGTGTAGCCATAATAGATGATAATTGATAACCACATCCGGCGTTAGGTTAGGGTAAATCCGTCGGCCAAGTTAGCTCGTTGTTATTTTCTTACTTTGAATAAGCCCTGCGCACAAGTCACAGCTTTGTTGCCTTGCTGAATGAACGTTCATTCAGTTATGATAGCCTGGTTGTTTTCCTTGATTTATTTACGAAAGGTTTGATTTATTTATGCTGCGAATTGAGAAGGCGGCGGTTTTGGGCGCGGGGACGATGGGCGCGCAGATTGCCGCGCATTTGGCGAACGCCGGTATCCCGACACTTTTATTAGACATCGCGCCGCGTGAGTTGATGCCGGAAGAGGCGGCGAAGGGCTTGACGCTGGAAACACCCGCGGTGCGTAACCGCATCATTAACAGTTGTTTCGACGCGCTCAAAAAGGCCAAGCCCGCCGCGTTTTTCACGCCCGGCCACGCCGCTTTAGTTTCCACCGGCAACTTTGCCGACGATATGCCACGCATTAAGGATTGCGACTTTATCATCGAAGCGGTGGTAGAAAATCTGGAGTTGAAGCGCAAACTTTTCGCTGACGTGGATAAATACCGCAAGGCGGGTTCCGTCGTCGCTTCCAACACAAGCGGCATTCCGATTCGCAGTATCGCTGATGGTTTCAGCGACGATTTCCGCGCTCATTTCTGCGGCATACACTTCTTTAACCCGCCGCGCTACATGAAGTTGGTCGAACTCATCCCGACGGAATGGACGAAACCGGAAGTCTCTTGTTCAATGGCCGGTTTTCTTGACCAACGCTTGGGCAAGGGCGTAGTGCCGGCCAAAGACAGGCCCAACTTTATCGCCAATCGCGTGGGCACGTTTAGCGGCGCGATAACCGTTAAAACGATGGTCGAAGACGGTTACAGCATAGAGGAAGTGGACAAAATCACCGGCCCGGCCATCGGCAACCCCAAGACCGCGACGTTCAGGTTGTTTGACCTCGTCGGCGTGGACATCATGGCGCACGTTTCCGGCAACCTTTACGAAGCCGTGCCGGAAGACCCTGAACGCGATGTTTTCCAACTCCCCGCGTTCGTCAACGAGATGATGAGCCGTAAGTTGTTGGGCAATAAGACTAAAGGTGGCTTTTTCAAGCGCGTCAAGGGCGCGGACGGCGGCAACGAGATTCTGACAATTGACCTGGAAACCTTTGAGTATCGCGCCGCCGAAAAGGTGAAATTTCCCGCGCTGGACGCCGCCAAAAACATCGAAGACACGGCGCAGCGCGTGAAAATGTTGGTCTGGGACGAAAGCCGCGTCGGGAAGTTTGTCTGGAAAACCACGACGCGGACGCTCTGTTACGCAGCGCGGCGCGTGCCGGAAATCGCGGATACGGTGGTCGAAATTGACCGCGCCATCCGTTGGGGCTTTGCCCGCGAGATGGGGCCGTTTGAGATGTGGGACGCGATTGGCGTGGAAAAGAGCGTCGAACGGCTCCAGACGGAAGGCGTGGACGTGCCGGCTAATGTCTTGGCGATGCTGGCGAATGGCGCTAAATCATTTTACAAGAAAGAGAACGGCCAAGAGTTCGCCTACGATTTGGTCGGCGGCGCATACAAAGCCATCAACGCGCAGCCGGGCGTTATCGTGCTGAAAGACGTAAGAGAACGCACCAACGTCATCAAAGCCAATAAAGGCGCGTCTTTGCTGGATTTAGGCGACGGCGTGGCCTGTCTGGAATTTCATTCCAAGATGAACAGCATCGGCCCCGACACCGGCGCGATGTTGAAGTTTGCGCTGCAAGAGGTCGAAAAGAATTTCGTCGGCCTGGTGGTCGGCAATCAAGGACAGAATTTCTGCGTCGGCGCGAACCTGATGCTGGTGCTGATGGCGGCGCAAGAGGGCGATTGGGATGAACTGAACATGATGGTGCGGGCCTTCCAAAATTCGGTCATGGCCTTGCGCTATTCGCCTAAGCCGGTGGTCGTCGCGCCGTTTCAGATGACTTTTGGCGGCGGCTGTGAAATGACCTTGCACGCAGACCGCGTGCGGGCGGCGGCGGAGACTTACATCGGCTTGGTCGAGGTTGGCGTGGGCGTGATTCCCGCCGGGGCCGGCACGAAAGAGTTGGTCTTGCGCGCTTCGGATAAAGCCCGCATGGGCAAGGACGCTGACTTGTTTCCGTTCCTTCGCACGGCTTTTGAAAATATAGCGATGGCAAAGGTCTTTACCTCGGCGGAAGAGGCGCGGCAGGGCGGTTACTTGCGCCCCGAAGACGGCGTTTCGATGAACCTCGACCGGCTGATTGCCGACGCTAAACAGGAAGTCCTGAACCTCGCGGCGGCGGGCTACGTCCAACCGCAACAACGCACGGACATCACGGCCCTGGGCGAAACGGGCCTGGCGACCTTAAAACTAGGCATCCACCAAATGGTGCGCGGCGGTTTCATCTCCGAACACGACGCCTTGATTGGCACAAAACTCGCCAAAGTCCTGACCGGCGGGGATTTGAACCACCCCACGCAAGTCAGCGAACAGTATTTGCTTGACCTCGAACGCGAGGCTTTTGTATCCCTGTGCGGCACACGCAAGACGCAAGAGCGCATCGCCCATACGCTCAAGACGGGCAAACCTTTGCGGAATTAGGAGAACTTTATGAGCGTTACAGAATTATTGCCGACTCTAAAACAGCTTGACCGCGCCGATAAGGTGATGGTAATGGATTTTTTAGCCAACGAACTGACACAGAAAGCAAATGATTTCCCGTTCAAGTTAAACAGTGAATATGAAATCTGGTCACCTTACGACGCATCAGAAGCTGCAACCACGTTGGAAAAGATGCTGAAACAACCTAATGAGCCAAGCTAAAGCATTTGCCTATACTTCTCTCATCAACAATCTGGGGGAAACGGACTGGCGGCCTGTATTACCGATAACGCTTGCGAACAAAGAGCGCATAATTAAAGTATCAGGTCTGCTTGATTCAGGGGCGAGTGTCAGCGTGTTGCCTTATCAAATGGGCCAAGCGCTGGGGTTCATCTGGGAGCAGCAAACAATCAAAGTGAATTTAGGCGGCAATTTAGCGCAGCAAGACGCACGCGGCGTTACATTGTTAGGTGCGGTTGGCAATATGCTTCCGGTTGAGTTGGTCTTTGCCTGGACAAAAGCCGAAAATGTGCCTTTGATTTTAGGAGAGATGAATTTTTTCAAAGAGTTTGATGTTTGCTTTTTCCGTTCACGGCTGGCTTTTGCCATACAATTGAAAGGGTCGGAAGACTTAGACATTATGCTTTTTTGACTGGCGCAAAACGCAAGAACGCATCGCCCACACGCTCAAGACGGGCAAGCCTTTGCGGAATTAGGAGAAATTTATGAGTGTCGCAGAATTATTGCCTACTCTGAAACAACTTGACCGTGCGGAGACACTAAGCGTTATGAGTTTTCTGGTGCAGAAAATGGCCCAGGAGGAAAACCTTTTGCTTTCAGTATCCGAAGCGGCGCAATATCCGCTATGGTCACAATATGATGCCCGCGACACGGCGGAGGCTTTGTGGCATTTCGCCCAAGAGGAAGGCAAACATGGGCCAGCCTGAGCGGTTCTCCTACACGCATGACAGAGGCGAGATGGGCGACTTTGGTTTGCGCCCTTGGTTGCCGGTGAAACTGGCTTGGCAGGGCCGCTCCTTGGAAGCCAATGCTTTGCTGGACACCGGCTCAATGGTCAATGTCTTGCCTTATAAGTTGGGCGTATCTTTAGGGCTTGATTGGGAATCCATGCGCGTTACGTTGCCGCCGTTAGCCGGCAATCTGGCGCATTATGAGGTACGCGCCGCATTACTGACGGCTTGGATTGGTAATCTCGCTCCGGTCAATTTAGCCTTTGCTTGGACGAAAGCGGAGGATGTTCCTCTGTTGTTCGGACATATCAACTTTTTCACCCAATTTGATGCCTGCTTTTACCGCGCGGACAAGGCTTTTGAAGTAAGGCTAAGAGGTGGCTAACCTTGCATGAGGGACGTTATTAGCAATGTTATCAGTGATTTGCAGACCGTTACGGCTGACGCGCAAGCGACTTTCGGCGGTTTGAGCGAGGCGCAATTGAACTGGAGACCCAGCGCGGAAAGCTGGAGCGTGGGGCAATGCCTGGAGCATCTCATCAAGACCAACGAACTCTTTTTCCCGACCTTTGACAAAGTCGCGGCGGGCGGGCGGCAGAATTCTTTCTGGGAAAACTGGTCGCCTTTGAGTGGTTTTTTAGGCGGGTTTCTCATCAAGTCTTTGAAGTCTGATGAGAGAAAGTTCAAGGCCCCGTCGCCGGCCATCGTGCCGCCGAGCAATATCGCGGTTGACATCGTGGCGCAGTTTGCGCGGCATCAGGACGCGGTGGCGGACAGGGTGAAAGCTATGGCAAAGGTTGACACGCAGAAGGTTAAGGTCACGTCGCCGTTTATGAAACTAATGACCTACACGCTATCCGACGCTTTGCACATCACCGTCGTCCACGAGCAACGCCACATTCGCCAGGCCAAGCGCGTGATGCAGACGGAAGGTTTCCCTCAGTAGTTCTTTATTATGCCGGAATCTTGGAAAACGCGGCTGAACCGCTGGGGCTTTAACTTCTTCCCCGCGTATCGTGGCACAGGCGGGCGCATCGCGTATATCGCCCACGATTGGCGCGAGATTCACGTCAAGTTGTCGCTGCATTGGCGCACGCGCAATTATGTCGGCACGATTTTCGGGGGCAGTATGTATGGGGCGGTTGACCCGCTTTACATGATTATGCTTCTCAAGAATTTGGGGCCTGATTATGTGGTCTGGGACAAAGCCGCCGCGATTCGTTTCAAGCGTCCGGGCCGCGAGACTCTACGGGCGGTTTTCATGGTGACCGAAGCGGAAATCGCCGCTATCAAAGACGAACTGGCGACACGGAAATCGCTTGACCGCGTTTACACGGTGGAGTTGAAAAACGACGCGGGCAAGGTTCACGCAATAGTGGAAAAGACGCTTTACATCGCGCGGAAAGACAGGTAAACGAATAGTTGAGCAAGTAAATGGCAGACCGCAACCAAATAGAAAGCTACCTGACAGGCTGTGACACGACGCCACTGTTTCTGGCTGGCGATGCCAGGTCTGTTTTACTGCAACTGCCAGCCGATAGCGTTGATTGTTGTATTACCAGCCCGCCTTATTGGGGGCAACGAAGTTACGAAAATGGCGGGATAGGCTTAGAAAACAATATCACCGAATACATTGCCAACTTGTTGGCAATAATTGCGGAAGTTAAACGGGTAATCAAACCAACCGGCTCTTTTTGGCTTAATCTGGGCGACACCTATCACAACAAATCGTTGCTTGGCATTCCCTGGCGGGTAGCTCTGCAATTAACGGATATACAGGGCTGGATTTTACGGAATAGTATTGCCTGGAACAAGCACAAAGGCGGCCTGGATAGTGCCAGCGACAGGCTAAGAAATGTCCACGAAAACGTCTTTCACTTTGTCAAATCAGCTACCGGCTACTATTACAACGACAAAGCAATCAGAAGCAACCCGCGCCAAACTATCGTAAAAAATGGGTCGGTAATTTCTGCCACCGGCGTCAGTGGGGTTAGTTATAAACGGAAGATAGAACTTTCCACATCTTTGACTATTGAGGAAAAAGTGAATGCGTTTGCCGCGTTGGAAAACGTTCTCAAGCGGATTTCGGCAGGGGAAATCACGGATTTCCGAATGATTATCCGCGACTGCCATCGCGCTACGCATTCAGACAAAGGACAAGTCTCCGGGCGGGCTAAAGAAGTGCAGGCTAACGGTTTTTACTTTCTATTTTATAACCCCAACGGAACTTTGCCC
This sequence comes from Acidobacteriota bacterium, assembly GCA_043769325.1. Taxonomy (GTDB): domain Bacteria; phylum Acidobacteriota; class Blastocatellia; order Pyrinomonadales; family Pyrinomonadaceae; genus JAYVJN01. Next base: position 7,349 of record JAYVJN010000207.1, on the reverse strand, counting down.
GGTGATGTGTGGGATATTTTGCCGGAGGATACACAGAAACGAGCAAAACATTACGCGCCTTTTCCTGAAGATTTGTGCCGCCTTCCAATACTTGCCACCTGTCCGCCTGATGGCGTAGTGCTAGACCCGTTTTGCGGCACGGGCACAGCCAACAAAGTCGCTTTTGACTTAAACCGCAAGTCCATCGGGATAGATTTATCAGAGGAGTATCTAGCCATCGCCAGAAGCCGTAACCCACAACTCAAATTAGCTTTAGGCCATTATGAGTAAAATCGCTGAACTGTTTACACACCCGACTACAAGCGTTCAGGATTGGCAAACCGTCGTGAACAGCCAGAGGTGCGCCTATCTGGGCAAAAAGTGTGTTAAGAACAGGAAAAGCGAGCCGGAAATTGCCATTGGGACTTGTGCGGTCACATACGGCAAAGAAGCGTCAAACGTCGTCATCTGCCCGCATCGCCTTTTGGAGAACAGCAAGATTTTCTGGGACTCTATTCACCTGCTGACGCTGCACGAACCTGGCAACGAACTCCATATCGTGCCGGAAGTAGCCATTCCCGGCGGCAGCATTGACTATTTTTTGGTGTCAGCCAGAGACGAACGGGTCAAAGATTTTGTCGCCATAGAAATTCAGACAATGGACACCACCGGCACAGTCTGGCCTGAAAGACAGCGATTTCTACATGAACAAGGGCTTGCTGGCACTGTCGTTGCTGATAAGCCGTTTGGCATCAACTGGAAAATGACGGCTAAAACTATTTATGCCGCCGGTATTGCGCGTTGTCTGGGTTTGCAAGCCGAAGCAAATGTTGGTTTAGAAGTGATTACCAGAACGCTGGAAAGTAAGATTTCAGCGCAGACGCTGTTGAAAATATGAAGCCTGGCGAGACCATAAACAGATGCGGTTGGGCGCGTAATGAATTGAGCATCCCCTATCACGACACGGAATGGGGCGTGCCGGTGCGCGACGACCGCACATTGTTTGAGTTCCTGATTTTGGAAGGCGCACAAGCGGGCTTGAGTTGGGACACGATTTTACGCAAACGCGCGCGCTACCGCGAGGTCTTTGACAATTTCGACGCCGCCAAAGTCGCGCTTTACGATGAGGCAAAGGTCGCGGAATTGCTGCAAGACGCGGGCATTATCCGCAACCGTCTAAAAATCGCCGCCGCCATTACCAACGCGCAGAAGTTTTTAACGGTGCAAGCAGAATGCGGCAGCTTTAGCGATTATCTTTGGGGCTTTGTCGGCGGGCAACCGATAGTTAATTCTTGGAGTGAAATGTCAGAAGTCCCGGCCCGTACCACCGCATCCGACGCCCTCAGCAAAGACCTGCAACGGCGCGGTTTCAAGTTCGTCGGCTCAACCATCATGTACGCCTTCATGCAGGCGACGGGGATGGTCAACGACCATCTGACGAGTTGTTTTCGTTACAAGGAGATTTAGATTAGCAAGTTCAAATGGATGAGCTTTCGAGATACATCATCGTTTACTATCCGCAGTTAATGACGGAGGAAGAAAGGTTGGCCCACAGGCATCTGGTTACACTAGAGAAAATTGCTAAGACCGATTCTTCTAGCCGGAAAAGGCTGATGGAAAGGCGTTGGCTTTCATCTGATTCGACGGTTTTACAGTTGTTTGAGAATGGGGAGGAAACTTTCTTCCTTAACGTGAGTAGCAGGATTTTAACCCAACATCGTGAGCAGATTTTTCTGAACCATTGTCCCAAGTGCGGGGCACTCGCAAAGACTCCAAAAGCCAAACAGTGTGCCAAGTGTTATCACTCTTGGCACGAAATTTCTGCATGAAAACGCTAATTTACATCGGAGGCTTTTATTGCATCGCATTTGCGGTGTTTCACTTGGCGTTTTGGCGTCTGTTTGACTGGCGGCGCGAGTTGCTCAAGTTGAAGCCCGTCAATCGGGGCGTGTTGCAGGTGTTGAATTTGCGTTTGACCTATGTGTTTTTGGTCGTTGGTTTCTTGTGTTTTTTCTTGCCCCAAGATTTGTTGACGACCCGTTTGGGGCTGGTGTTGTTGGGCGCGGTGAGTCTGTTTTGTCTGATGCGGGCCATTGAGCAGCTAATTTTTTGGAAGTTTGACAAAATCTCCGCCGCTTTTGTCGGGCTGTTTTTGTTGGGCGCGGGGATTTTCGCCGTTCCGTTGGTGTGGTTATGAGTTACCTGATAAAACCGGCGGTGTAGCGCCGGGTTGAGATAAGGAGTTTGAGCAAGATGAGCGCGAATGTCGAACAAGTATTAGTCCAAAAAATCCACGCGCTGCCGTATCAGAAGCAGACGCGGGTGTTGGAATTCGTGGAGCGTTTGGAGCAGGAAACAGACGGCGCGGCAATGGTGGCAGAGGAGTCGGCGGAACAGGCCCGACGCGCCGGATTGATGCGGTTTGTGGGCATTGACAGCAGCGAAAGCGGCAATGTTTCTGAGCGCGTTGACGAAATTCTGGCCGAAGGCATCAACAAGCGCGAAGGTTGGAGTTTGCCCTAATGGAAAATTCCTTGATTGACACAGGCTTCCTGTTCGCCGTTTTTGACCACCGAGACTCGCAGCACGAAAAATGCCAAAGGGTGTTTCAGCGTGAAATCGTGACGGCGATATTACCGGATGTTGTATTGCCCGAAATTGCTTACCTCATCTTGCGCGAAATGAAGGTCACGACGCTTATTGAACTATTACGCGCGGTGGCGAATGGCGAGTATATGGTTGAACGCACAACCGCCGGCGACTTAGAGCGCGCCGCCGGAATTTTAGAACAATACCACGATAACAATATTGATTTGGTGGACGCGGTTATCGTGGCGATGGCGGAGCGATTGGATATTACGCGGATTCTGACGGTTGACCGGCGGCATTTCGGCGCGTTTCGGCCCGCGCATTGCGACGCTTTCGAGATTCTCCCATAGTCGAGCATGGATTACCCGATAACGGCGGCGATTAGAGTTTTGCGGCAACACAAGGTTGAGTTTGCGCCGCACGTCTTTGAGTACGTCGAAAAGGGCGGGACGCGCCATTCGGCAGAGGTTTTGGGCGTGGACGAACACGCGGTTATCAAAACACTGGTCTTTGAGACAAACGAGAAAAAGCCGCTCATCGTCTTGATGCACGGCGATTTACAGGTTTCCGTGAAAAACCTGGCGCGGCATCTGGGCGTCAAAACCGTCGCGCCCGTGACGCCCGAACGCGCCCACAAACTGACCGGTTATCTGGTCGGCGGCACATCGCCTTTCGGGTTGAAAACCAAGCTGCCTATTTACGCGGAGAAGACGATTCTCGCGCTGGAAAAGATTTACCTCAATGGCGGCAAGCGCGGTTTCTTAGTGTCACTCGCGCCAGAGATTTTAAGGCAAGTATTGCAGACGCAAGAAGTTGAGATTGCTGTCAAATAAAGCGAAAAGGAGGCCAAATGACGCAAAAAACGAAAAGAGAGAAGCGTAAATTTTCCAGTTTTACACCGCAAGAGGCGATGCTGTGGCTGGGCCTGGACGAATTGACCAAGTGGGAACTTGAGTTTACGCCACTGGCCCCAACGCCTTTTTTTGCCGAAAGGATGCGTCGGTTAGAACATTTCGACTTGGTTGGGACAGAAGACGCCAAAGAAATGATCATTGAGGCCATCTGCGAAGACGTTTTAGAACACCATCCCAACTTAAAAGTGTGGAAAGCCGCGCCGCTTGCCAGTGATGAATTGACCGGAGTAGCCGATTATTTAGTAGCGCGGCGGCAAAGATATATCAGAATCCCGCTTCTTTGTGTGGTTGAGGCCAAAAAAGATAAATTTGAGGAAGGCTTGGGCCAGTGCTTGGTGGAGATGCTGGCGTGCCAGTGGAATAATCGGCAAGCTGGCAAAGAAATAGATATTTACGGCATTGTGACGAATGGCGACGGCTGGCGTTTTTACAAATTAGACACCAAAGGCGAAGTTTATGAAACGACCCCTTCTTCGATTGACATTATTGAGCGAGTGATGGGCGCGTTGAGCTATGTTTTTGGCAAATGCGAAGAAAACCTGGCACAATGGCAACAAGCCGCTTAGACGGTAAAGGCCGCAACGCGGCAGCAGGCAGCCAGCAGCCGGCAGCAGGCAGTAAGAAGCCGCGTTGCGCTAACACAGGCGCGAACCGCCGCCGCCGTTGCGGTCTGCGCCAATGACTTACCGGCTTGCGTCGCCAGTAGCAACATCTGTCTTTTTCTGCTGCCTGCTGCCTACTGGCTTCCTGGCCTAACAAACGAATGAGAAAATTATGAGTCACGACGGTGGACACTCGCAAAATATTGATAAAGTTCAATTTGCCGGTTTGCTCATTGCGCTGGGGATTGTCTTCGGCGACATCGGCACGTCACCCTTGTATGTGTTTTCGGCGATTGTCGGGACGCGCACGGTAACAGCGGAGTTGGTTTTGGGCGGCTTCTCGGCGGTCTTTTGGACGCTGATGTTGCAGACCACCATCAAATACGTCCTTATCGCCTTGCGCGCCGACAACAAGGGCGAGGGCGGCATCTTTTCGCTTTACGCTTTGGTCAAGCGTTACTCAGGCCGCTGGTTAATGTTTCCCGCGATTATCGGCGGGTCATTTTTGCTGGCGGACGGTATCATTACGCCGCCGATTTCGGTTTCGTCGGCCATTGAAGGCTTGCGGATTTACTCGCCGCATATCCCGACAGTTCCGATTGTGATTGCGATTATCGTCGCGTTGTTTGTCGCGCAACAGTTCGGCACACAGTTTATCGGCAAGTTTTTCGGCCCCGTGATGGCCTTGTGGTTTACCTTTATCGGCGTCATCGGGTTGTTGTCGCTGACGCATGACTTCACCATCCTGAAAGCCGTAAATCCTTATTACGCTTATGCCTTGCTGACACAATACCCGCAAGGTTTCTGGCTCTTGGGCGCGGTCTTTCTCTGCACGACGGGCGCAGAGGCGCTCTATTCGGACATGGGCCACTGCGGGCGCGGCAACATCCGCATCAGTTGGATTTACGTCAAAATCTGCCTGCTGCTGAACTACGCGGGACAGGTCGCCTGGCTGATGACGCGCAGCGGCGAGAAAATCGAAGGCACGACGCCTTTTTACTCCATCGTGCCGCCGGCGATTCTGCCGGTGGCGATTGTAATTGCGACGCTGGCCGCCGTTATCGCCAGCCAAGCCCTGATTTCGGGCAGTTTTACGCTCATTGGCGAAGCTATCCGTTTGTCTTTGTGGTCGCGCCAGCGCATCGTCTATCCGACGGATTTCAAAGGCCAACTTTACATCCCACAAGTCAATTGGTTGCTGATGTTTGGCTGTATTTTCATCGTTCTTTACTTCCATGAAGCAAAACATATGGAAGCGGCTTACGGCTTGTCGGTCACGCTGACAATGCTGATGACAACCATACTTTTGTTCGTCTATATGCGCTCCAAGCGGTTCCATCCGGTAGTGACTTACGGCTTGACGGCACTATTTTTGGTTATCGAAGCGGCTTTCCTTATCGCCAATTTGGAAAAGTTTCCCGAAGGCGGCTATGTGTCTGTGCTGGTTGGGTTTGTCCTGTTCGGTATCATGTGGATTTGGCACAACGGCAGAAAATTGCGGCGCAAATTGGTGGTTATGGAAAGCACAGACACCTTTTTCGGCACGCTCAAAGAACTAAGCAACGACAAGACTTTGCCGCAATACTGCACGCATCTGGTCTATCTGACGAGTTCGGACACGCCCAAACGATTAGAACACGAGGCGATTCATTCCGTGCTGGAAAAGACGCCGAAACGCGCCGATGTTTACTGGTTTGTCCACGTCAAAACCGATGACGAACCTTTCACAACCCGTTACAAAGTTGACACGATAGCTAAGGAAGACGTTTATTTCATTACCTTTACGCTCGGCTTCCGCATTGAACCGCGCATCAACTACTTCTTTGAACTGGCCCTGCAAGACCTCGTGAAAAACAAAGAGGTGGAGATGACCAGCCGCCATCCGGCCTTAAAAAATCACAACATTCGCGGCGACATCATCTTTGTGCTGCTTAGTTCGTTCCTGAGCTACGAGAACGATTTACCGTTCCGGCAGAATTTCATCATGCGGTCTTACTACATCTTGCGCCGCTGGTTCAGCATCCGCGAAGATGTGGCTTTTGGCCTCGACGCCAGCAATGTGGTCATCGAAAACGTGCCGGTGGTCGTCGCCCGCCCCGAAGAGGTGCGGCTGGAAAGGGTTTTGTAGAAAGCGGTATGAGCGAAAACGAGATTATCGAACGAGTTGAGAGGAATGTTGAAAGGCCAACTATTTCAACAGATACCGGACTTGAGGCGGCGCGGGAAATCGGTAAAACCGCCGCGTCGGAAAATGTCGCTTGGGCTTTGGTCGGCGGTATGGCGATGTATCTTTACGGTTCGCCGCGTCTGACCAAGGATGTGGACGTGATTGCGACAAACTATCTTTCGCTCTCAGCTAACGGGCCGCTCAGTTTTGGCGGCAGCAATTACATTATTGAGGTCGGAAAATACAAAGTCGCCGTTGATTGGATTGTCCGCAACGACGGTTACGCCAAGTATTACCGCCAAGCGTTAGACGAAGCGATTGCCATGCCGCAAGGCTTTCAGCTAATTTTGCCGGAGTGGTTGGTGATTTTGAAAATGTTCGCGGGGCGGCAAAAAGATTACGACGACATCGTTTTCCTGTTGCGCCAGAAAGATTTGGTGAGCCGTCCGCAAGTCAAAGAGAAAATCGTTGGGGTTGCCGGCGAAGACGCTTGGCTGGCAACGCTCTCCAACTTTCGCCGCCTCTGCAACCTGGCCGACGGCAAAACAGATGAACCGGATAAGTATTACGATGAGGCTTAGTTGAACAAGAAATATGGAACAAGAACCATACTTTGTTTTTGTCAAGATACCGGCGGCGATAGAACCGCTTGACCGGGGTGATTTATTTGAAGACCCGCTTTCCGAAGTTTTAGAACGCGAAGGCTTAGGTGAAGTAACCGGCGGCGGGACGTTGCTTTCTGCGCCCGACGAAAACGGGCAGAGAGACATCGAATCTTGCGGAATTGACGTTGACCTGTACGATTTCGATAAAGGTCTGGCCTTACTTAAAAGTGAGTTGAGGCGGCTCAATATACCTTTAGGGACAACCCTTGAGTTTGAAATTAATGGAGAAAGTTGTTCAGTTGACGTTTACGAGTAGGCAGAAAATGGCCTGTATAAAATAAGGAAATCATTATGAGAGAAGCAGTTATCGTTTCTGCCGTGCGGACAGCGGTGGGGGGTGTAATCAAAAGTGAAGCGGCTTTGCCGCCTGATGTGCGGCGACGGCTATGCCTCGCCGGAAACCACGCTCTCTCAATAATTTGGGGCTACGCCC
>JAYVJN010000206.1:0-2527 GCA_043769325.1 Acidobacteriota bacterium | reverse complement strand
CCCAAGCGGCTCAAACAGTTCGTTGCCGATGATATTCTGCCCGCCCTCGCCGCGATTGAGCGAAAGATAAACCACCCGCGCCGCCTCGCCCCGCGCCAGTCGGGTAATCAAAGGCGTGTCCTCATCGTCCGGGTGCGCGCCCGTGTGCATCGCGCTGGCGGTGGTCTGCAAACGCCGCAAAAGCTGCCCCAAACCCAACGCGCCGTTGTCATACACACGCCGCACCTGCGCGCTTGTGCGCGTGGGAGCAAGTGGCGCGAAAACGAAAGTGAAAGCCAAACCGATGGCAGTAAGACGAGAGACGAAATGTTGCATAGATAACCTCACAACCAGTCCGCGAAAGCGGACGATAGCATTTAGCCCAGCATGAAGCGTAGCGGAATGCTGGGGAAACGGAAATAATGAGTCAAAGTCCGCGAAGGCGGACGGCAGCGTCTCAACGCCACAAGTATTCCTCGTCAAACTCAACCTGGTGCGCTTTTATCATGGCTTTGAACTCTTGCTCAAAGCTCACTTTGCGGTGATGTTCTACCTGATTTTGAATGTAACGCCGCACTTTCTCGACCTGTGATTCGCTTACCGTGAATGCGCCGAAACCACGTTGCCAGTTGAATTTTATGCCGTTTGCCCGTGTCACCCAACCTGATGAATTGGCCTTCAACTTTTGGAGAAATTCATCAACCGCAATGGTGCGCGGCATCCGCACAAGCAAGTGAACATGGTCTTCCACGCCGCCGAGTTCAATTGCCACGCCATCCAAGCCGCGCACCGTGCCACCCAGATAATCGTAAAGCGGCGAACGCAATTTCTCAGTTATTAACGGCTGGCGTTTAGCCGTGCTGAAAACCAAGTGATAAAGCAATTTGGTGTAGGAATGTGCCATATTTTATGCCCGGTCTGCGAAAGTTTATGTTCAGCCCGCGAAAGGTTTGTGTTTAGCCCGCGAAGGCGGACGGTAGCGTGTAGCCCGCAGTGAAGCGTAGCGGAACTGTGGGAACACGCGCCCCGATAATTTCCAGCCCGCGAATGCGGGCGATAGCGGGCAAAATGCCAGCCGCTGCCGTCCGCTTTTGCGGACTCGCAAATGATTTTCTCGCTTTTCCACCCAGCACTCGCTTCGCAGCGTGCTGGGCTACACGCTACCGCCCGCCTTCGCGGGCTGGTTGAGCGGTTCGCCCGAAGTTGGTCATTTCAAGAAGCAAAGCCGATTAGTCAGAATGCAAGACAAAATCCGCGTTAATCTGCGGCTAATTCTTGCTTTTCCGTTACCGTCAAACTCAGCAAATAGCCGACCACAACGACGACCAGGCAGCCGATGACGTTGAACCAGAGGAACGCGATGTCGGTGAAATTGCTGGCAATTGAGACGGAGGCGATGCCGAACAACAGGCCCCAGAAGGCCCCTCGCGCACGGGCGCGGGGGACGGCGAAGGCCAGGACAAAGACGCCGAGCAAGGAACCGTAAAAAAACGAACCAAAACGGTTGACGACTTCGATGAGCGAGCCGAGTTGGGTGGCGTAAAGTGCCACGATACAGGCGAAAATGCCCCAAAAGCCGGTGGCGATGCGTCCGAAACGGACGGTTTCGCTATCGTTGGCGTCGGGCTTCCAGTGGCGTCGGTAAAAGTCAATGGTGGTGGCCGTCGCCAGGGCGTTCAGTTCCGCCGAGATGCTCGACATGGCCGCCGCGAATATCGCCGCGATGATTAGACCGACGACGCCCGCCGGCATATATTTGACCACGAACGTCGGGAAAACATAGTTGACATCATTGAACTTAGCCTCGCCGGTGGCCTCTTTCAGCACGTCCACGCCTTTTTTGCGCGAGTCCTTAAACTGTTTGTCGGCGGCGAGATAAGCGGCGCGGTTGGTTTCTGATTGCTCACGCAAAAATGTTTCGGCGGCTTGTTGGCGCGTGGCGTGGGCCGCGTTGTAGGCGTTTTCGGCGGCCTGAAAATCGCCGGCGCGGGCCGAAATTTGGACTTTCTGTTCGGCTAAGGAGTTGAAAATCATCGGCGGGCGCACAAACTGGTAGAAAACAAAGACCATCACGCCGATAAGCAAGATGCCGAACTGCATGGGAATCTTCACAAACGCGCTCATCAACAAAGATGTGCGGCCTTCGTTGACCGATTTGGCCGTGAGAAAGCGTTGCACCTGGCTTTGGTCGCAACCGAAATAGGCGAGAAACAGAAACAACGCGCCGATGAGTCCCGACCAGATTGTGTATTGTTCCTTGAGGTCAAATTTAGTGTCTATCGTGGTAAGTTTGCCCGCCGCGCCCGCCAGATGTAACGCGCCGCTAAAGCTGACATCAGGCGGCAATTTCGACAGGATAATGAACAAGCAAACGCCCATGCCGATGAAAATAATAACCATCTGCTTAACATCAGTCCAGGTCACTGCCTGCACGCCGCCAATCATTGTATAAACAGTTGTTGTGAGGCCCATCGCAAAGACCGTCGCGGTCAGATTCCAGCCCAGAACCAGCGACAAAATCACCGACGGCGCGGAAATTATCACGCCC
>JAYVJN010000205.1:0-3133 GCA_043769325.1 Acidobacteriota bacterium | reverse complement strand
TGCGCGGGAAATGATTGTCGGCGAAGAATTACATCTCGACGAAGTCAACAAAATGTTGCGTAAACCTGGCGACATTGAACCATTCAACGAATAAACGCTGAAGCCAGTAGGCGCAGTAGGCAGTAACTACTGCCTACTGGCTGACGGTCTGCTGGCGAAGCGCGAAGGTCGCGTCATTGGCGCAGACCGCGACGGCGGCGGCCCTTCTTTAAATGTGCAAAGCCTTTGACTGTTCGACCTTTGACTGTTCAACCTTTGACGGCTTTGCCGCCTCATGTAAGTAATTCTAATGATGGCCCTTGCTTTTGCTTATGTAAGTAGGTACTCTAACATCAGCGTTTGGCCCCTAAAAGGTAAGTTTGATACAGCGAAACTTGGCAGAGATATTCATCTCTCCAATTTGGCGACGGTTTTTCCGAAAACTCAGTCATTGCCACAATCACCTTGGTAACTGTATCCCCAACGAGTAATAGCTTTGATACCGCACGAGTTTAGAGCGTGGCAACGGAGTGCTGCCACGCTCTAACCGGCTGTATTTCCCCTTAAATTTGACCGGAGGAACGATGAAACGAAAATACCAACTCCTAGTTTTGATAGCTTTGACAGCGTTGGCGACAACGCTTTTGGTCAGCCGTTGGCAAACAAGCCAAGCGGCGGGCGACATTCCGGTTTCTAATCGGGCGGATAAACAATTTGGCTTGCCCAACTTTGACATCCGCCAGCCGCGTGAGGGTGTTTCCGCGCCGCAGGTTGTGGCGCAAGCCCGCCTGGACGCGGTGGAAGCCTACCGCAGCCAGCTTGACGCGGACGCGCAAGGCGCGCTGAAAGTTGAATTTAACGAGGCCGGCGTGCCTAAGATGTTTTTCAACTATCGCGCCCCGCTCTCGCGTGACCGCGCCGGTGCGCCCGACGCTGTGGCGCGTGAGTTTCTTAATGAAAACGCCGCGATTTTCGGTTTGTCCGCGAGAGACGTTAAGAATCTGCGGCTGGACAATATGGACAACGACCTCGGCACGACCTTTTTGAATTACACGCAGCGCGTCAAAGGCGTTCCCGTGTTTCAGGGTTTGGTGCAAGCCGCCGTCCGTCCGACGGGCGAGATTATGAACGTCAACGAAGGTTGGGTTATCACCAACCAAAGCGTCGATTTATCGCCCGGCATGACCGAAGCCGCCGCTATTTCCAAAGCCTTTGAACACGCCGGCATTAACGGCCTCCTTATGGGCGACGCCCCCGAACGCGCCAAAGCCGGCGAACGCGCGACCTATAAAAACCCGCTCGGCAAAGGCGAAGATGTCATGTCCGATTTGCGCGTGATGCTGGTCAACGGCGAAGCGCGTCTGGCCTGGCATTCATTTGTGGACGTGGGTTCCAGCCAGTGGTACGAAATTCTATTGGACGCCCGCACGGGCGAGTTGCTGTTTCGTTACAACCTTTACGCCGACGCGCAAGGCACGGTCTATACCCGTAGCCCGAATTTCGCCCGCACGGTGGAATCTTTCGACGGCAATGCGACCATTAACCCCAACGGCTGGCTGGGAACTGCCACCGTCACCACCGGCAACAACGCGGACGCCTATCTCGACACCGACGCTAACAACGCGCCGGACAACAATAACACGACGGGCCTTTCCGTTGGCCGCGCTTCTTCGGCGTCGCAGGATTTCACCTTTCCATATGTGACTGGTGTTGACCCGCGCACGCAAAACCCCGCCGTTGTAGCCAACCTTTTCTATTTCAACAACGTGATGCACGATTTCGTTTACGATTTAGGTTTCACGGAATCGGCGGGCAACTTCCAGACCAACAACTTTGGACGCGGCGGCACGGGCAACGATTCGGTGCAAGCCGAAGCGCAAGACGGCAGCGGCACCAACAACGCCAATTTCGCCACGCCGCCGGAAGGTTCGCGCCCGCGTATGCAGCAATTCCTCTTTACGCAAAGCACGACCTCTCTGGCCGATGACCGCGACAGTTCGCTGGACGGCGATGTCGTCTTGCACGAATACGGTCACGGCGTTTCCAACCGTCTCGTCGGCGGCCCGGCCAACACTTCTTGTTTGGGCGGCACGCAATCGGGCGCGATGGGCGAAGGCTGGTCTGACTATTGGGCCATCACTTTCTACAACGACGGCGCGATGGGCGAATACGTCGTCAACAACGCCGTCGGCATCCGCCGCGCCGCTTACAGCGTGCCGGCCAATACCGTCCACGATTCTTACGCCGACGTAGGCAGCGGCGGCTTCCAAGTCCACCGCGACGGCGAAGTTTGGGCCGCGACGCTGTTTGATTTGCGGCAATCATTGGGTTCATCCCTTTCCAACCGCTTAGTGTTGAACGGCATGAAATTTACGCCGTGCAGCCCTTCGATGCTCAACGCCCGCGACGGCATTCTGCAAGCGGATACTAATTTGAATGGCGGCGCGAACGCTTGCGCCATCTGGACGGTTTTTGCGCGTCACGGCATGGGCTTTTCGGCAGTCGGCAACGACGGCACGACCCACACCGCCGCAACCAATTTGCCGGCTAGTTGCACGCCCGGCACGCCGACCATCGGCGTCAGCCCCGCGAGTCTGAGCTTTAGCGCGACGGCGGGCGGCGCGAATCCAGCCAGCCAAAACGTGAGCATCAGCAACACCGGCACCGGCACGCTCAATTGGACGGTCAGCGATAACGCCACTTGGTTGACCCTCAGCCCTACCAGTGGCACAGCCCCGTCCGCGACGACGGCTTCGGTCAACACCACTGGATTAGCCGCCGGAACTTACAACAGCACTATCACCGTTACGGCGACGGGCGCGACCAACTCGCCGGTCAGCGTCCCCGTTACCTTGACGGTTACAACCGGCGGTGGCGGCGGGCAACTCATCACCAACGGCGGTTTTGAGACCGGCACGACGCCTTGGACTCTCTCTGGCGCGATTCGCAGCACTGGCAGTTTCCCGCGCGCGGGTACGGCGTACAGCATCCTCGGCGGCGGCAACAGCCAAACCCACACGGAATACCAAACCATCACGATTCCGGCGGGCGGCACGCCAAACCTGACTTTCTGGCTCAACGTCACTTCGTCGGAAACGACCACGACGATTCAGTATGACCAGGTTTTCGCCGAAGTGCGGAACACCTCCGGCAC
>JAYVJN010000204.1:0-6900 GCA_043769325.1 Acidobacteriota bacterium | reverse complement strand
CTTCAGCCGTGCAACTGCCAGCGCAGCGCGGCAGTTGCTCACGCCTCAAGGCGTAACTCTAACTTTTATAATACCTGATAACTTTTGCTCACCTGCTTAGTTCTTTTTCTTGAAGTGTATAGTGGAGCTATTTCCCCCTATTGCCTACAACAGTCGGCTCTGATACGTCCAAGCAGCAATTGGCTAAACTCGACCATCCGGTTTTCGGCCCAGAAGCGGTCATTTTCGCCTTCCGTCGCGTCCGCGACGAAACCGACGTGGCCGCCGGATTCTGTTTCCAGCAGCAAGATGTTGGGGTTGTCACGCACCGCCGCGTCGCGCATCGGGCCGAAGGGCACGAACGGGTCGTCGTGGGCGTGGATGATGAGCGTGGGTTTGCGGATTTTGCCCAAATGAGGTCGCGCGCTGCATCCGGCGTAGTAAGAGGCGGCGTCGGGGAAACCCATGTAGCGGGCCGTGATGCGTTCGTCAAAATCGCGGATGGTGCGGATGGAGTCGAAATCTTGGATGCGGTAAAGGTCGGGAAAAAGCGTCTCTTTCAACCGCACGCGCTTTTTCAATTGCCGTATAAAGTGCCAACTATACAGCGCGTTACGGCGTTCGTGGAGCAAGTCGGAACACTCTTGCAAATCCACCGAAGGCGACATCACAACGACGCCGGCGAGCGCGGCGGGCAGTTCATCAGCCATCGCGCCGGCGTAGTACAGGGCCATGTTGCCGGTCATGGAAACGCCCCAAAGGAAGACCGGCGCGAGTTTGTCTTGTTCCACGAGTTCGCTGACGACGCGCCCCAAATCCGGGTAATAGAGGCTGCTGTAAAGCGTTGGCGTGAGGTGTTCCGTGCCACCGCAGTTGCGTTGATTGACGCGCACCGCGTTGAAACCGGCGCGGAAAGCCTTGTCTGCCAGGCCGACGACGTAGTGCGACTCGGTGGAGCCTTCCAGACCGTGCCAGATAACCGCCGTCGGAGAAGCGCGGCGGTCTTTTTGCCAACGGCAACGCGCCAGTATTTTCACATCCGGCGCAACTTCAAATAATCTTTCTTCGTCTGCTTGCGCGGCGGCCCAATCAAGTTTGCGCGGCCACAAACGCCCCGCCAAAGTCTGCGCGTGGCCGCCCGCAATCGTCGGATGCGGACGAAACGGACGTTCGCGCAAAGCCGGCCCAATATCCGTTAAGATATTGGCTTGTTTGGCAATAGCAATCATGCGGCGTTTTCTCTTAGCCAAACGCGAAAGGCTTTGGCGGCTGCGCGTTCACTTTCGCGCCAGCCGATGCTCACGAAATTGGTCAAAGCATCTGCCGGCAAGAAGGGAAAAGCCCGGCTGTGGGTTATTTCCTCGTATTTTTCTCCGGCCAGGCGGTAAAATCTGAGCCTGTTCTGATGCCAACGCCATAATTCCGGCACGCCCAGACCGGCGTAAATCTCGAATTTGTCCAACGAAAAATTGCTGCGGTCAATTTCCACTACGACATCAGGCGGCGGGGTGTCATCCAAACGCAAATCCGTCCGGCCCATCACCAGCGCGGCATTCTGCACATAAAAACAGGTGTCCGGTTCGGCCCCTTTCGCGGTTAGCTCTTTTTTCAGCGTTGTCGAACCGGCAAACTCAATGTTAATGCCCAACTCATCATCTATGGCAATGACCAAACGGTGAACAATGTCTTTCGGTTTTTCGTGGGAATAAGTGGGCGGCATGACTTCCATCCTTCCTTGGTTGTAAAAAATGCGCGCACCGGAGCTATCGCCCAAATCGTCGAGCAATTCCTCATATTCGGCCCAGGGCACATCTTCAACATACAATGTCATCTTAGGCGTCAGGCATTCAATGGCGGCAAGATACGGCGAAATGGCAACCGGCATAACAAAACGCTCCTCTTCTCGCCCTCATACTACCATAAAACGGCGGGGAAATCCGCAGCCGCGCAAAGCCTTACGCCGTCGTCTTTTGCCTTTTGTTACGCGCCCTTGTACAATTCAGGTGTCCGGGCGATGACCGCGCGGAGAGCGTGAACTAGCCTTAAAATTTTATGGAAGAATATTCAGACCGCACTCCTTCCGACATCTTGCAGTTGCCGATGGTGCCCATCCGCGATGTCGTGATTTTCCCTTTTACCAAAATCGCCTTCAAGATTGGCCGGCCCGGCAGCGTGAGCGCGTTGGAAGAAGCCCTGGCCAGCGACCGCGCCATTTTTCTCTCCACGCAACATGACGCCAGCGTGGAAGAACCGGCGACGGAAGATATTTACCGCGTCGGGACGATTTGCCGCATCTTGCAATCACAACGACAGGATAACGGGCAAATCAAGGTTGTCGTAGAGGGCCGCGAACGCGCCACCGCGCTCAACATTGAATGTTACCAGGGCGCGTTTTCCGCCAGCGTGCGGCGCGGGCCGCGCGGCAACGAATATGGTTTGCGCACGGATATGTTGATGCAACGCATCGCGCAACTTGTGGAACAGCACGTCCGTCTCGCGCCCGAATCACCGAGCGACGCTTTTCAGGCCGCCTTGCGCAATCCCGAACCGTCGCACCTGGCCGACGCGCTGGCCTCGCAGATGCGCCTTCCGGTGGAGGAAAAACAGGGCTTGCTGGAAACTTTTTCCGTACAAGAACGGTTGCAAAAGTTGGGTGATTACCTCGAAATCGAAGTCGAAAAACGCCAGCTAGACCGCACCGTCCAGGCCAACACGAAAAAGCAGATGGACAAATCGCAGCGCGAGTACTACCTCAACGAACAAATCAAGGCCATCCACAAAGAGATGGGCCGCAAAGACGAAAAGAGCGAACTCGACGATTTACGCAAGAAAATTGAAGAGGCCGGAATGTCCGAAGAGGCTTTGGATAAGGCTTTGACCGAATTATCGCGCCTCGAAGCAATGCCGCCGATGTCCGCCGAAAGCACTGTTTCGCGCACCTATATTGACTGGTTGGTGGGCGTGCCTTGGAAAGATAAGTCAGAAGAAAACAACGATTTAGACCACGCCCACGAAATCCTCGAAGAAGACCATTACAGTCTCGACAAAATCAAAGACCGCATTCTGGAATACCTCGCCGTGCGGCAATTGCTGGAAAACCCGAAAGGCTCTATCTTGTGTTTCGTCGGGCCGCCGGGCGTGGGCAAAACGAGTCTGGGCAAATCCATCGCCCGCGCGACGGGCCGCAAATTCGTGCGCCTGAGTTTAGGCGGCGTGCGCGACGAGGCCGAAATTCGCGGACACCGGCGCACTTACATCGGCGCCTTGCCAGGCCAAATCGTGCAGATGATGAAGAAGGCCGGCACGGTCAACCCGCTTATTTTATTGGACGAGATTGATAAGCTTGGTCACGACCATCGCGGCGACCCTTCGGCGGCCTTGTTGGAAGTGCTTGACCCGGAACAGAATAACACTTTCCGCGACCATTATCTGGACGTTGATTACGACCTCTCGAAAGCCTTTTTTATCGCCACCGCCAACGTCTTGCATACGATTCCTTCCGCGCTGCAAGACCGTCTGGAAATTATTCGTTTGCCGGGCTACACCGAGCGCGAAAAGCTGGAAATCGCCCGCCGCCATCTGGTTCGCAAACAGGCTGAAGCCAACGGCTTAAAGCCTGAACAAGTGGAATTTACCGACGACGGCAGCTTGGAAATAATTCGCCATTACACCCGCGAGGCCGGCGTGCGCAACCTGGAACGCGAAATCGGTTCGTGCTTCCGCAAAACGGCCCGTAAACTTGTGGCGGCGAAAGACGGCGACGCTTTCCACGAAGTAATTGACAGCGAACGGGTGCGCGCCATGCTCGGCCCGATTAAATTTCGTCAACAAGCCATTGCCGCCGCCGGCGAAATTGGCTTGGCGACGGGCCTGGCCTGGACGGAAGTGGGCGGCGAAGTGTTGACCATCGAAGCCACACTCGTCAACGGGCGCGGGCGCGTCACGCTCACGGGCAAACTCGGCGAAGTCATGCAGGAATCGGCGCAAGCTGCGCTGACTTGTATCCGCGCCCGCGCAGAACGCCTCAATTTAGACATCAGCGCGTTGCGCAAGAGCGATTTGCACATCCACGTTCCCGAAGGCGCAATTCCCAAAGACGGCCCTTCCGCCGGCATCTCGTTGGCGACGGCGATGGTATCCGCGTTGCTGCGCGTGCCGGTGCGCAACGATGTGGCAATGACTGGCGAAATCACACTGCGCGGGCGCGTGCTGCCCATCGGCGGCGTCAAGGAAAAATTGTTGGCCGCGCACCGTTTCGGCGTCCGCACCGTCATTTTGCCGAAAGATAACGAAAAAGACCTGGTGGACGTGCCGGAAGAAGTCCGCGCCGTGTTGGACATCAATCTCGTCGAAACTATTGACGAGGTGCTCAATATCGCCCTCGAAAACTCCGGCGCGGCGGTGATTGAAGCAGATGTCACACAACCCGTCCCGCCGGTCTGGACGACGACGACAACGCAAATGCCCGGACTCGCTGATTAAACGAAAGGAAACACCAATGGCCGAAGACTTGACGAGACTCAAACGCCGCGTGCAAAACGTGGAAGAAGCACTGATTCTCTTGACCGATTTAGCGCAAAGCCATAGCGAGATGTTTGACGACAATCTGCGTTGGCATACCCAACAAGATTTATGGCAACAAGAGCATGAGCGACGACAACAAGAGCATGAAGAACACCAACGCACGATGAATGCGCACCTGCAAGTCCTCGGTGAGTTGGTTGTCGAAAATGCGCGTGGCCTGGCCGATTTGCGCGTGGGCTTGAAAGAGTTAGCGGCAACAGTTGAACGCCTCGCGCAAAGCCGGAGCGAATAGCTTAAATAAGGCTAACCAAAAGATTGTAAACTAAAGAGGTAACTTTATGAGCAGCAACAAATACGAATCAGCCGACCTGATTTTGAAACTTTACGAGATGCGCCGCGAACCGTTAATGCGGCAGGCGCGTGAGTGGTATTTCCGCGAATTCAACGCCGAAAGTGCCGCCGACATCGCCGCCGTCGCCAGAGGGCCGCAGAGCGCGTATTACCGCATGGTCACGAGTTATTGGGACATGGCTTGTTCCTTCGTTACCAACGGCGCGATTGACGCGCAGATGTTCGCCGACGCCAACGGCGAACATAACGCCATCTTTTCCAAAGTTGCGCCGTTTGTCGCCGAGATTCGCACCATGAGCAACAACCCCAACTATATGAAACACTTGGAGGAAGTTGTCATGGCGCAACCCGAAGCCGCTGAACGCCTGGAACACTTGCGCGTGATGCTCAAGGGTATGTTCCAAAGCGGGCAAAATAACAACACCGCCGCCGCACAAACAAATTAGCGAAAATACCAGGTTTCTCTTGGAACTTGGAACTTGGAACTTGGAACTAATCCCCCTCTATGCCTGTTCGAGCTCTTTTCCGCGCCGTCAAAGTAAACGGGGCCGTTGCGCCCTACGATACCTTGACGGCGAAAGTCTTTTATCCGGCGCAACTTTCCGGTGACGCCGCCGAACGCAATCTTGGCGTGGTCACACCGGACGCCGCCAAAGCCCCTTTTCCCGTCGTTATTTTCCTGAACGGCGTCAACGGCCCGCCGGAAGCCTATCAATGGCTGATGGTTGAATTGGTCGAGCGCGGTTTTGTCGCCGTGACGTTCGCCTGGGTGACAGACCAACTGCCGGGCGGCGTGCCGGGCCTGACGCCAGGCGTGGACTTGTCGCTGCTGCGGCCCGACACTTACGGCACGGCCCCGACTTGCCCCGCCATCGCGCCGCTTTTACAAGATTTAGCCGGCATGAATGAGGCCGGGCCGCTGGCGGGTTTACTGGATTTGTCGCGGGTCGTCTTGGGCGGGCATTCGGCGGGCGGTTCGGCGGCTCTCATCAATGCTAACCCGCGCTATTTCCCCAACATAAAGGCCGCCTTTACCTACGGGGCGCACGTTCAGGGCGCAACCAATCTGGGCCACGCGCCCGGTTCGGTCTTTCGTTTGTCGGATGAAATACCCTTGCTCATTCTCGGCGGCAACCGCGACGGCGTTATCGCCGCCAGCAGCGGGCGTTACCAATCTGCGGGCGAAGTTACTCCGCGTCCTTTAACCACCGGACAACTAATCTCCGACGCGATGGCCCCGCTGCTGCATACCTTTCAAAACGCCGTCGGCGGCGCGCGCGGAGACCGTTACCTGGCTATTCTCGACGGCGCAAACCATTTCACTATTGCCTATCCACAAGATTTAACGACGGGCCGCGCCTACCTTGACCAATCGCCCACGCGACTCGGTGCTGAACTTCGCGCTTCTTTGTTATCAATCATTGGCGGGTTTCTGGAAGCCCACGTCCTGCAACTGCCGGACGCCCAATTCCACTTTACGCGCCGCTTCGCCCTCGCCGACGAACACTGGCCGATGATGGTCAAAAAGTAGCGCAAGAGTAAGAGAAATGGAGAGTTACACCGAAAGCTGCGCGGTTTTTGTGACTGCGCCAACCCGCCTGGAAGCTATCAACTTGGCGGAAATGTTGGTGGCAAAACGGCTGGCGGCTTGTGTTCAGGTATTGCCGGAGATGCTTTCCATCTATCAGTGGGACGGCGCAACCCAACGCGCTGCCGAACACCTTATCATCTGCAAAACAACGCGCGAACGGTTTGCCGAATTAGAACAAACCGTTCGCGCCGCGCATTCTTACACGACGCCGGAAATCATTGCCCTGCCGATAGTTGCCGGTTCTGCGCCGTATTTGGCTTGGCTAACAGAAACGGTAAGCAGTAATACTAATCTCCGCTAAGTCGGGTTACTCATTTCTTCCTATACAAGCCCGCAACTCCCTTACTCTGTGCGCTTTCCGTGTTGCGTCACACTACTTTTGCACCCTGTTTACCTAACCGTTACGCTCTTTCCAAAATTTCTATATCGCTCTCGCCGGCGACGATTGCCACGTC
>JAYVJN010000203.1:0-3065 GCA_043769325.1 Acidobacteriota bacterium | reverse complement strand
GTGGTCTGTAAATAGGTAAAACCGATGCCTTCGCCGTGCAGTTTTTCCGCTAAACCGGCGCGGCGATAATGACAAAAAACGGTGCGGTCGCCCCAATTTTTCAGAAAAGACGAGAGTAACTGCGCGTCAAACGGGTAACGCTCGCGGGAATTTTCCACCGTCGGGCGTAAGGTGTCGGCCAATTTGACCAAATCGCGGGAATAGCTCTGGTCAATGTAACCGACAACCGGAATTTCCGTCTCGCGGGAGAGTTGCAGCAGACGCAAAGTAATCTGCTCATAACTTTCCTGAACTTCGGTGCGCGTGCCGCCAAACGAGAGCATATAGGTCAACGAACCATCCAAAAAAGCCAGTGGCGGACGTTCACCGCGCCCGCGCCAACCGCGTCGGCGTTCCATAAATTCGCACAACGCGCCGACCTCCAAGGCAAAACGGCGATAACTGATAACCGTGTCGGGATTGACGCGGCCTTCCACCGGATTGAGCAATTCGGCGGGCGAGATAAGACAGGGTTTTGCGCCTTTGTGGTAATCGCCGGCAGCGTTGTGGTGATTCTCAAACCAGGCCACTTGCAGCAAGGCAATGGGCAGAGAAACTTCGCGGCCCGGGTTGAGTTGGCTGCCATCGGCGGCGCAGGTCACACGGTCACGGAGGATAGTCAAGGCCCACCGCCGCGCCGCTTCGTGCGTTGGCCAGGTGACGCCGAACGGCGCGAAAAATGTCCCGCCGCGTTCCCATTCATCTGCCGGCAACGCGCAATCCGGCGCGGCGGCCCATAAATCACGCGCGGCCCTGGCTTGTCCCGCGTCTAAACGGCCTAACTCGCGGACGTAAAAATCCACATCCGAACGCCATTCACGGTCAAATTCCGCAAAGCCCTCGCGTTGCCGCGCAAATTCCTGGTTGAGTAAGTCGGGGAAAAGCATGGAAAGTTCAAAGTTCAAAGTTCCAGGTTCAAAGTTCAAAGTTATTGTGCCACATCAACTTTGAACTTTGAACCTGGAACCTGAAACTTATTTGGCGTAAGGTTTGACGCGGGTGACGGCTTCTTGGAAATACTGGTCGTTGGGGGCCAGGGCCGCGCCTTTTTGGTAAGCGGCGAGGGCTTTGGCGTACTGCTTTTGCACCTCGTAGGCGTAGCCGAGTTCGCGGTAAACATTGGTGTCTTTGGGCGTTAGCTTGGCGGCTTGCTCAAAGGCGAGAATGGCTTTAGGCATATTGTTGGCGCGTAGTTGCGCCGCGCCGAGCAGAAAAAAGATACGCCCGTCGGTAGGTTTGGCGGCGGCGGCTTTATCCAACAGAGGCACGGCTTTGGCGTATTGTTTCGCGCCGATAAGGGCTTGCGCGTAGAGCAAAGTGTCTTCGGTGGTCTGGCTGCGGCGGGAAAGTTGCTCGCCGGCGCGCACTGCGCCGAGATAATCGGCTTCGGCTTGGGTGGCGTCGGTTTCGGTGGAGGCGCGGCGTTGGTAGGCTGAAGCCAAGAGACGCCAGGCGTCCGGCGTGTTCGGGTCAATCACGGTGACGCGGTTGAGCAAATTGATGCAGGCCGTCATGTCGCTCTTTTCGTAAGCGAATTGGCCCAGATAAAACAACGCGCCGGTGTCTTTCGGGTTGGCTTTGATTACTTGGTTAAAAGTCTTTTCCGCGTCTTCAACCTTGCCGGCGCGAAATTCCGCCACGCCGCGATAAAAGAGCAAAGTAATGTCAGCTTTAGGGCTGACGCGGTTCGTGGCGGTGATGAGCAAAGGCAACGCTTTGCCGTATTGTTCCGCGAGAAAATAGGCTTGGGCCAGCGCGTCAAAGGTGAAAGACACTGTGGCCTCTTCTTTGCCGGCGGCGCGTAACAGGTCGTAGGCTTTTTGCAGGTCAACGGCGGCGGGCGCGTATTGGTTCAAACTGAGTTGAGCGAAACCGGCGATTTTCCAGGCTTCGGGGTCATTGGGAAATTGCGTCGTAACCTTTCTGGCTTCGGTCAAAGCCGCCGCGTACTCTTTTTGCTGTAACAACGAAAAAGCGCGGGTCGTGTCGCCTTTGACGATGCCATTGTTGGCCGTTGCGGGCGTGACGGTTGCGCCGCCGTTATTATTGGTGACAGGCGGGCGCGTCGGCGCGGGCGCGGGCGTAGGATTTGTGCGCGGGCGCGGCGTCGGCGTCACGGTGGCGGTGTTATCGTTGCCACTGTTGGATGAAGGGGTTTCCGTCGTTTCCGTTGCCGGACGCACGCGGCGCGGGCGCACGATGCCCGATTGCGCGTTAGCCGGCGCAGCACCGGCAGTCAACCAAACAGCTATTGCTAAACCAATCCAAATCCTACGTTTCATCATTGTTTCACCTTTACGCTATGCGGCCTTAGACCCGCGCGCCTATCGGATGCGTGGGCTTGGCCTTCGGTTCGCCAAACCGCGCATCTTAACGCTTTTCGCGCCACATTTGAAGGCAACATTTAACAATGGGCCAACGTATGCACCAACAATTAGTGCGGAGAAAGGAAATAGATGACAAATTTCAAGGTGCAACAACTAGACCATGTTCATGTTTACGTTGCTGACCGTGACGCGGCGGCGGCGTGGTATAAACGAATTTTAGGCTTGGAACCGGTGGCCGAATTTGCGATTTGGGCCGACGACCCGGACGGCCCGCTGACCATTTCGCCTGACGGCGGCAATACGGAACTTGCCCTCTTTCAACGCCCCTGCGCTGTGCCGCCGGCGCAACGAACCACGATTGCCTTTCGGGTAGGCGGGGCCGGTTTTAAGGAATTTCTCGCGCGTCTCGCCGAATATCCCGTCTATGACCGCGAAGGGCGGCAAGTCACCGCGCAAGACATAGTTGACCACGACAAATCATTTTCCCTCTATTTCTCTGACCCCGACGGCAACCCTTACGAACTCACCACTTATGATTACACAGAAGTTAAATCCTCTGTTCTTTTAAGTGTTCTAACTGGGCAAAACTAAGGTAACTATTAATGCGAATCAAGGGTTGAAGCCACGAAACCCTTGACCCGCGCCACGCGGAGCGCGTAACTGTTCCCTGTCAACTATCACTTGTCCACTGGTTTAGCG
>JAYVJN010000202.1:0-3927 GCA_043769325.1 Acidobacteriota bacterium | reverse complement strand
AAATGGCGACGCGCTTTTTACGCGCCAATGAAGAACTGGAAAGCCTCGCCTGGCTGCGCCAAGTGCGGACTTGGGCGCGCGCGGCGCACATATAAATCGAAGGCGGCAACGCGGCAGCAGGCAGCCGGCAGTAAGAAGCCGCGTTGCGCTAACACAGGCGCGAACCGCCGCCGCCGCCGAAGTCTGCGCATAAGACTTTCCGGCGCGCTTCGCCAGTAGCAACAGCTATCTTTTTCTACTGCCTACTGCCTACTGGCTTCTATGCCGCTCAGTAATGATAAAGATTCAAAGTTGCGTCTTCTTTATTTCTTTCGCGGATAATTTCTGCTTCCAACTAGGCAAGGCCAGCAATGACGAAAATAATGCCGTCAGTGCTGGCCTTGATTAGTTGGAAGAAGGTTATTACCGAATCTGCAAAGTGGGGTCGCCTAAGAGGATCCAGGTGCGGCGGATGCTGGCGTCGGTGACGGTGAATTTGGCTTGGTGGATGGCGTCGCCGAGGCGCGGCGGCGCGCCCGGGCGGTAGAGTTGGCGCAGCAATTCGCGGTTCATCTGGGCTTGTTGCGGCGGCAAGGTCAAGGCCGAGGAAGCCCACACCGCGATGGCCCCGCCGGACGGTGTTTTGACCAACGCTTCGGCCAGACTCTCCGCGTTGAGGTCTTGAAAATAGCCGTTGAGACAGGTCATCATCACGAAAAGCGGAAGACGGTTGGCGTTGCCCAAGTTTGCCGCGTCCGAACTGCGGAGCAAGCCCGCGCCCGTCCAGACTTGCACCGAACCGTGTCCGGCGTAGTTGACCACTGAGGGGCCTTGGCGCAAGGCCGCGAGTATCTGTTGGCGGGCTTGTTCGTCTGTCGTGTCGGCGCGGTTGACCGTCGTGACGGGCGCGTCGGCGGGCAACAAAGCGCGGAGTTCTTGGTTCAAACCACTGAAATCAAAGCCTTCGGGCCTATCCGCGACGAGCAACGCGCCACTCTGGTTCGTTGGCTGATAGTGGTAGATAATTTTGTCGAAGGCGGCTTTGGTTTCTGCCAGAGTGCGCGTTGGCAGCCGCCCGACGGCCATTTCGCCGAGGCCGTCGCCGTCGAAATCGGTGATTACTTCGTCGGACGCGGTTTCCAGATAAGGCGTGCCGATGTAGCGCGTGGGCGTGAGGTCAAAGTCGCCTAAACCCAGATAGTTACGCGGGTCGTAGCTGGCGTCGCCGACGAGCAAGAGGTAACGCGGCGCGCGCGTCCAATGGCTGTTTGTCCAACGCAGAAAGGCGGTGATGGCCGAGGCGTCCTTCACGCCGCCGCTGAATTCGTCGTAAATATCTTCAAGCGTAACGAGTTCGGTGTTGAGGCCCTGCGCGTTGCGCAAGGTCGCCAGAGGTTGCGCTTCGCTGCGCAAACTGCGGTGCGCGAGGATGAGAAAATCTACGCCGCGCTGGATGTTCGTCCAATTGGTGGGTTCGTTGGGGTTGACGGCGGCGGGCGGCAAAACGGCTTCATCCGCAACCGCGAACAGCGTGCGTCCGCGCAGATTTCCGTTGGCGTGGAGGGCGTAACCGGCGGCTGTCGGTTCTGTGCGGGCCGCGATTTGGAAGACGCGCTCCGGTTCGGTTACGTCAAAGAGACGGACGCGGGGCGTGGTGAAACCGCCGACGGTGAGACGTTGGCGGTGGCCTGTGGTAAGCCACAGACGGTTGTTATCGGCTTCGTAAAGGCGCGGGTAAGTTAGCTTTAGCGTGTCCACTAAGCTGACATCGGCGGCCCCGTTAAGGGCTTCCAACGTCAAGGCGTTGTCGCCTTCGCGCAACAAATTCGCGCCGGCGTTGAACTGCGCGGCCTGGTTTTCCGTGCCGTTGAAGTTGACGAGGCCCAACGCTTGCCCGTTGAGCGCGACGCGGACGGAATGCGGCCCGTCGGTGACGCCTTGCAGCGTGACTTGGAGGCGGGCCGGCGCGACGGCGGCAGCGTCCAGGTGTTTGACGGGCAGCGTGCGGGTTGCGCCGGCGGTGTTGACGACGGCCCCGAAGAAGTTCTCCCGCGCCTCGCCGTTGTCGAGCGCGGCGAAATATATCGTGCGTTCCTGATGCTCAACCGTGAACGGAAAAGAAAGTGCTGAGTGCTGAGTGCTGAGTGCTGAGTCCGGCGGTTCCGGCTGACTGCCAACTGCCGCCGCTGACTGCTCCTGTCTGTCGCCGCGTGGGGCGACGCGCACGGGCGGGCCGACGCGCAAGCCGGGGCGTTCGCCCACGATGAGCCAATAGACATTGGTGTCGGTTTCGCGGGTGTCGAGGCCGTTACCGTAGAATTCGATGAAACTGTCGTTGGTGATGGTGGGGTTGGCGGCGTCCACCAGCAGGGGCAACTCGCGCCCGTTGGCGTAGAGTTGGAGGAGACGGTGTTCGGCCAGCGCGGGCAGGCCGGCGGCCAGCAATTGCGCCCCCGTGATGCGCTGCCAACCAGACTCGCGGACGCTGATTTTAACGGCGAGGCCAGCCGCAATTCGTTGTTGTTGCCGCCACTCATCCGAGCCTTCGGGAAGTGCTGAGGGCTGAGTGCTGAGTGCTGAGTCGGCCGGGTAGGAATTGAGCCAACGGCTGTCCGCGCCCGCGCCATTGCCCAATTTGTTGAGCAGCGGCGAATTGGGCTGCGCCGCTTCCACCTTTTGCCTTTCGCCTTCATCCTTTGCGAGGATGGGGCCGTGCCAGGTTTTGCTGCCGTTGAGGTCAATATCGCGCACCCAATAGACGCTTCCGGCTGGGCCTTCAAAGTCTTGCCAGGAGTAGCTGTTACCGGCGGTGAGCGCGGTTTCTGCGCCGGCGAAAAGCGCGGAACCGGCAATCAGCGAAGGCGTGATGAGAATCCGTTCGTCACCTTGCTGGCGAAAGACCTCAAAGCCCAGATTGGCGGCTTCAAACGAAGATTGCCACTGAATCAGGTTGCCATCGGGGTAGTGATAAGCGGCGTAACTTTCCACCCGCGCCAGCGTCGGGGCCGTGATGGTGATGTTGCCTGGGGCGTAAGTGGCGGGCAAGGAATTGGCGAGCGCGTCGGAGATGTCGCGCACGACGGGCGTGTCGCCGAAACCAATGGGCGTGACCGTCAGCGAACTGGTAACATCGAAGGTAATGGTCACTAATTGGCGCGGGCCGGCGGTGAAGGGCGTGCCGGGGTCGGCGTCCAGGACAACGCCGAGGCGTCCGGCGGCTTCTTGCGAGATGTTGCGCGTCAGGGTAGTGCCGGCGGGGACGCCGTTGCCGAGAGCGATGCGCGTGGCGATGTTGTTGATGCTCAAGACCGCCGGGTTGTAGGTGACGCTGAAACTAATCGCCACTTCGTTGCCTTGCGAATCGAGGATAACCGGCACAACGACCTGCGAGCCGGGCGTGGCGAATTGGCTGGCGATGCTCACCGCGCGCCCGATGGCGACCTGGCCCGGGAGATAAGCGGCGGGCAGGGAATTGGCGAGCGCGTCGGAGATGTCGCGCACGACGGGCGTGTCGCCGAAGCCAACGGGCGTGACGCTCATGGTGCCGATAACGTCGAAGGTTATGGTCACGAGTTGGCGTTGCCCGATTACAAACGGCGTGCCGGGGTCGGCGTCCAGGACGACGCCCAAACGCCCGGAAGCCTCTTGCGAGATGTTGCGCGTGAGGGTTGTGCCGGCGGGCACGCCGCTGCCGAGGGCGATGCGCGTGGCGGTGTTGTTGATACTCAAGACCGCCGGGTTGTAGGTGACGCTGAAACTGAGGGCGACTTCATTGCCCTGCGAATCGAGGATAACCGGCACGACGACTTGCGAGCCCATATTAGCGGAAAGATTGGGGATGCTAATGGTGCGGGCCAGCGGCGCGGAGGTTTTTTCGGGTTCGGGCGCGTTGCCGGGCGCAGAGGGGCCGTCGCCGGTGTTTGGGGCGTCGAGCGCGGCCACATAGCG
>JAYVJN010000201.1:0-4112 GCA_043769325.1 Acidobacteriota bacterium | reverse complement strand
CGCTTGGTCGGTAACTATGAGTCGGCGTTGGACTTAACACAGGACGTTTTCATCAAGATTTACAGTTCGTTGCACCGTTACCGGCCCGAATACAAGTTTTCCACCTGGATTTACAAAATCGCCCACAATGCCGCCGTTGACCATTTGCGGCGCAATGCGGTGCGCGAACAATCCATCGTGGCGCAATCCGATGGCGAAACTTACGATTTGCCCATCGAAAGCAATCTGCCCACGCCGGAGCAACTGAGCGAACGCGCCGAACGCCGCGGCGAAATCGAAACCCTGGTCAGCCAGTTACAGCCGATTTACCGCGAATTAGTCGTTCTGCGCCACGCCCAGGATTTGAGCTACGACGAAATCGCCGAAGTGACTAATTTGCCGCTTGGCACGGTCAAAAACCGTCTCTTTCGCGCCCGCGAAGCCCTGCGCGAAATGCTGCTGCAAAGAGGCATTACCAGCGTTTAGAGGTAAATTTGAGCGTTCAGATTTACTTAGAAAAGCATGAACCAACGATACGACAACCCGCCCGCTTGCCCTAGCGCAGACGTAGCCGCCTATCTGGACGGCGAACTCGACGCGGCGGCGGAAGCGCGTTTCTCGGCGCACTTGCGCGAGTGTTCCGCGTGCGCCGCGCGCCTGCGTGAACAGCGTATGTTGTTGTGCGAACTTGATTTCATGTTAGAACACGAAGAATTTCCCGCCTTGCCGGAAAATTTTGCCGAAGTTGTGACAGTTCGCGCCCAAGCCGATTTGCGTGGCGCACGCACCCGTTCGGAACATAAACGCGCCGCTAAACTGTGCCTCATCTTGGGTTTGTTTGCGTTTGCCTTATTAGGCGGGGCGTGGCCGGCGATGATTGCCACACCGTTGCGCCGCCTTCTCGCGCTGCTGGGCGTGGCCGCCGATTTTGCCGGTCACGCGCTCTTTGACACGGGCGCGGGCGTGGCGGTTTTGGCGCGCAATATTGGCGGGCAGCTTTTCTTTCGCTCTGGTTGGCAGACCGCGCTGGTTGGTTTGCTCTTGTTGGTTGCGCTCATCTGTTTAGCCCGTTTAGTCGGTCAATACCACCGCGCCTATTCCGTCGAGTGAGACGCTTGTTGCCGCCATGACGCACTCTCTCGCCATTTCTCAAACAGCCTTTCCCGCCATTCCACAAAAATTTGTGGCGGTTCTTTTCGCGCTACTCATCGCCGCCTTAGCCATCCGCGCGCAAACGCAAACTACGCTTGCGCCGCCATCGCCGATGCCGGAAATGGTCATTGAAGGCGTCAACGAAGGCGACGTAATTGCCTTTAATAAATCGGTTGTGGTGCGTGGGACGGTTAAAAAAGGCGTGCTCACTTTGGGCGGCGATGTAGTTCTCTTTGGGCGCGTGGACGGCGATGTCGGCGCGATTGGCGGCAACATAACGCGCCACGCCGGTTCATCCGTCGGCGGCGACATTATCGTTTTCGGCGGCGCGTACCAAGCCGAAAACCCTTCGCCGGAAGAACGCGCGGGCCATACCACGCTGGTTTTCGCCGGCTACGAACAAGAGTTGCGTGAATTGATGCTTGACCCGGTGTCGTTTTTGCGCCCGCATTGGTCGCCCGCTTATTTCGGCCAACGTTTGCTGGCAATACTTTTTTGGTTCATCGCTTCGCTTTTGCTCACTGCCGTCGCGCCCGGCGGAGTCAGCCGCGCTATCGAACGCTTACGTCTGACGAGTCCGCGTGTCGCGCTCATCGGACTGCTCGGCGCAGTCGTAGTCTTTTTCGGCGTCGGCCTCAGTCTGCGTTACTTGCCGGCAGCAATGGGCGCAATTTTAGGGGCGATGATGATGCTTTTACTGCTCATGGCGTATGTCTTTGGGCGCGTCACGCTGCACGCGGCAACGGGCCGCTGGCTGCAACGCGCACTTTTCCCCGATGGTCAACGCTCTGAATCCTTTGCGCTCTTTTTTGGCGTTATTTTTTGGGCGGTGCTGCTTTCGTTGCCATTTATTTGGCCTCTGTTGGTGTTTGGCTTGCTGATAACCAGCCTCGGCCTGGCCCTGACAGCGCGTTACCGCTTGGCTTGGAAACACCCCGCAACGACCTGAAACAACCGCGCCGGACTTGACACCCGCCGCCCGCTATCCGTATATTCACTGTTCGCCTTCGGGCGATAACGCGCACCCGTAGCTCAGCTGGATAGAGTGCTTGACTACGAATCAAGAGGTCGCAAGTTCGAATCTTGCCGGGTGTATTGTTGAAGTCAATAAGTTAGGGCAACCGTAATGGTTGCCCTAACTGCTTTTCCACCCTTCTTTCTATCCATGCGCTTTACGCTTGCCATGAAGTCGTACCATTTCCAGCTAGAAACTAGGCAATAGCGAACCAATGCGGAAACACGCACTACGTCAAGTGTGCCCTTTGCGCCCTTGACGTAGAGCGGGCTTCTGCATTGCACAGTTTCTAACTGGAAAGTGTATCAGTAGGCGGTAACTACTTCCCATTGCTTACGGTCTGCTGGCGACGCGCGAAGGTCGCGTCATTGGCGCAGACCAAGACAGCGGCGGTTTGGCAGATTCGCGCCACGCGGCTTCTTAACTGCCTACTGCCGCGTTGCGGCCTTTGACGGTTGTGGTTACTAAAGTGGAAAGCGATACCAAAACGCACTTCTGAATTACCGAAAATTTACATTTGGGCAATGAGATTGATTAAGTCAGAAAGCCTATATGCGCCTTCCGGCGGCGCATTCTCAAAGGCCATGAAATAGCGGTATTGGTTGCCGGCTTTGCTGGCCCACAGTTGCCCTAGCCGGATTTTGCGGGCTGAGTCTGAACCATCCAGAAAGTCGCCTTTAGCTTCGATGATAAGCGTTTTACCGGCTTTGGTTTGCGCTATGAAATCGGGGTAATGATTAATAAAACCATTGATATAAAAGCCCTTTTTCTCTATGTTGCGATGCCAGAACAGCACATTTTCCAAGTTGGCCAGGTCGTTAATAACCCTTTGCTCAAAATTGTTCATGCCGCCTTCGCTGGCGTAGAGGCTTTTGCTGATAGCGGGGGCCGTCGTGGTGGGCGTAATGCTGGCGGGAAAAATATGCTGAGAGCGCATAACTACGCGGTCAATGTCCAGGTAGTTGGAGAATTGCCGCTCTTTGTATTCGGTGGCGAGTTCCTTGATTTTATCTTCGATGCGTTTGCTATAAATTAAATCGCGCTCCAGGCATTCGTGCAACTGTTCCGCCGTCAATTGGTCGAGTACGCGCCGCACATACCCTTTCACGTCGCCGGCGTTTAATTCATCGGGGACGCCGATAATGCTGCAAATGTGGTCAACAATGGTCTGCAATTTGGTTTCCGGCGGCTGCGCCAGGATAAATTCATTGAGGCGGGCGCGTTGCTGCGGGTTGAGTTTCTTGAAACTTGGTTTGTAGTTTTCCGGCCCGATGGCTTCGAGGTCAACGGTGTACATATCGCCATCGGCGGCGGCAAACTGCACATTGGCGTCGCATTGTTGCAGGCGAAAATCCTTTAAGGCTTCGTTGGCCGTGAACAAAATATAATTGTCGCCTTCGTCAAACATACCGCCGAGGCCGGTGAATTTACGGAAAAACTGCGGCAAGCGTAGTTCTTGCGCGGCGGCGGCGAAGACTTCTTTGATGGCGTAATGGTTCATTTTGTCGGCCACTTCTGCGGGGATAGACGTATCAAGTTGCTCAATGCTTTGCTCATATGCTTCGTTAAGCCGCAAGGCTTGGGCGGCGATGCTTTCGATGGCCTGAACCGCCACGTTTGCCGTTTCACCGTCCGTTTCGGCTAAGACAATGCGGTTTGTGTCAATTTCTTCTTCGGGGCCGTCGGGTTCCGGCCAGGTTTGGGCGGCGGCGTCATTAATGGTGTCATTGAGCGCGAAAAGTTCTTGTTGTAAAGCGGCTTGCTGGCGGGCCTGGGCGTCGGCGTCCGGGATAAGCGGAGTTTCGATAATGCGGGCTTCGCGTTCGCTGAAACCGGCGCGATTGAGTCCGGCGACGATTTTACCGAGCGTTTTCATCATGTCGCCGGAGGGCGTGAAAACATAGCTCAGGTTAAGCAATTGCTCTTGGTGCGGGGTAACGTGCGGTTGGCGCAGCACGCGCCCGAT
>JAYVJN010000200.1:0-7289 GCA_043769325.1 Acidobacteriota bacterium | reverse complement strand
GCGTAGTACCAGACGATGCCGCCAATGCCGGCAATCAAAGCGATTACGCTCACGCCCGTCCAGACGATGGTGGAACTGGTAGGAACATTGCCGACCAGTGGTTCCGAAGGGAAATTGCTCGTGTAAGAAATAGTTTGGCCGGGCCGGTTGGTAGCCGAAGCCCAGGCCGTCCAGAAGAAGAACGAGGTCATCCGGCGCAGTTTGGCGGGGTCGGATTGCGCGTTTTTCTGAATGGCGAAAGCGGCGTTACCGTTGGCGAAAATGTCTGCATAGTGTTTCAGATTTTCCTCAAAGGCGCGGGCGCGAACCGGGTCGAGCGTGATGGAATTGGTTTGCGGATTATAGGTATTGGTTCGCAATAGGGTCTGTAAACGCTGGCGCAACACGGCTTGCTGCTCGGCGTCGAGCGCGGCATAATCCCTCCCGCCTTGCGTTTTAGCCCAATCGTCGAGGATAAACGTGGCCTCGCGGTGCAGGTAATCCGCCGTCCAATCGGGAGCAACATAGCTACCGTGCCCCCAAATCGAACCGACCTGCATCCCGCCCAACGCCTGCCAGACATTTTGCCCGTTGGAAACATCGCCATCGGCAATGACAACCTTACCGTCGGTGGTGACAACCTGTGTGGGAATTGGTGGCGCTTGCCGGAAAATTTCCGTGCCTAACCACAACAACACTGCGAATGAGCCAATAATAACTGCTATAAAAAGTAACCAAAGTCGTTTCATATCATTTTTTTACCTTTATTTCCCGGTTCGCCGGATGAATCCCGACGTTCTGAAATTCTTGCGGGGTAAATATGACTCGCTGGCTTTGGTAATGATATGATTGCAA
The DNA here is from genome assembly GCA_043769325.1 of Acidobacteriota bacterium. GTDB lineage: Bacteria > Acidobacteriota > Blastocatellia > Pyrinomonadales > Pyrinomonadaceae > JAYVJN01. Next base: position 6,455 of record JAYVJN010000200.1, on the reverse strand, counting down.
TCATAAATGGGAAGAAAACGGGTGAAAATAGATGTTATTGCCTTTGACGCAGACGATACCTTGTGGCTCAACGAAGATTATTACTTAAATGTGCATCAACGGTATTTTGGCCTGCTTACGGCTTATCACGAGACGGACTGGATTGAACGAAGGCTTTACGAAACGGAAGTGAAGAATCTGGCGCATTTTGGTTACGGCGCGAAATCGTTCACGCTCTCGATGATTGAAACCGCCATCGAACTGAGCGAAGGGCGCATCGCGGCGGCGGAGATTCAACAGATAATCGAGATGGGCAAGGAGATTCTGACCACGCCCGTCGAATTGCTTGAAGGCGTGGCAGAGACGCTGCCCGCGCTGGCGCAAGACTATGACTTGATGGTTATCACCAAAGGCGATTTGTTGCACCAAGAGACTAAAATCGCGCAGTCGGGGCTGGGCGATTTATTCCGTTGGGCCGAAGTGGTTTCGGAAAAAGACACAGCAACATACTCACGCATCGCGGCCCGTTACGCCATCCCGCCGGAGCGTTTTCTGATGGTGGGAAATTCGTTGAAATCGGATGTTTTGCCAGTTTTAGAAATGGGTGGGCAAGCCATTCATATCCCGTATCAAACGACCTGGGCGCACGAAAGAGTTGCGCCCGAAGACTTAAACGGCAAGCAATATGTAGAGTTAGCGCATATTGGTTTATTGCCAGAGTGGTTGCAATCGCATTGACATGACTGAAACGCCACAAAAATTTACCGCCGTTGGCTTGCTTTGCTGGGCCGTCCCGCTTACTTTGAATTTTGCCGCCGGCCTAATGTCGGCAGTTGGCGCGGATACTTCTTTGGCGCTAAATCTGTTAGGCTACATAGCTACGGGCTGGGCCTTCGGCATCTGGTTAAAGCGTGACAACCGAATGTCGGAGTTACGCGGCGTGATGGATTTAGGCTACTTGCTTTATGTCGCCTGGGCGCTGTTTTTGCCGTATTATTTACTCAAGACGCGGGGCGTAAAAGCTTCGTTTATTATTGTTGGCTTTGTTGTCGCTTATATTTGCGCCGCCTTTGCCGGTTTATTAGTAGGAACATTGTTAGTTGTTTAGAGGAATTATGGAAAATCTGGAAAACAGTCCGCAACTGGAACTTTTATATACGATTTTTTGCGAAGACGTGCGGCTGGAAGTGGGCAATAAACTCTCTTTGATGGGCGTGTTTCAAACGATGACGGTACAGGAGTTGCCGTTTGGGATGCTCAAAATCGCGGTGGTCAACCACTGGCGCGGGGCCGGGCATTATATGTCCGAAGTGCGCATTGTCATGCCCGACAGACTCCAGGTTTTGGCGGCTTCGCAACCCGCGCCGATTGATGTCGCGCCGGGCGGTTTCGCCGGTAACATCAGCTTTTTTGTCAATTTAGTCTTCCCCGCGCCCGGGCTTTACTGGGTGCAAACATTGGTCAACGGTGGGTTCTACGCCGAAACGCCATTGCCCGTGATGACGATGGACGATAACGCGCCGCCCGCCAACGACACGGAAGAACCGGAGTTGGTCAACTAGGAAAAGTTCAAAGTTCCAGGTTCAAGGTTCAAAGTTGCCGGCACACTTACTGACGTGCGTGTCTCCACCCAATGAAAAAGGCGAACCTTTTGAAGGGTTCGCCTGGGTTGATGCGGATGAGTGGACTTGAACCACCATGATGTCACCATCACGGGCTTCTGAGACCCGCGCGTCTGCCAATTTCGCCACATCCGCAGATAGTTGGCGCAGATGAATATACGAAGCCGCCGCGCCCGTGTCAAGTAGCCGTTGCGAGAGCGGGCCGGGCATTGGTATAGTGACAAACGGATGAACGCCTTAGCCGCCACAACTGATTTCGCCGCACGACTCGCCGCCGTGCGTAATGAAATTACCGCCGCCGCCCTTCGCGCAGTGCGCATCCCCGAAGAGGTTAGCCTCATCGCCGTCAGTAAAACTTACCCGGTTGAAGTTTTACGCGCCGCGATTGCCGCCGGCGCAAGCGATTTGGGTGAAAATCGTGTGCAAGAGGCCGCCGGCAAAATCGCTGAATTAGGCCGCGCCGCCGCCCGTTGGCACTTGATTGGACACTTACAGGAAAATAAAGCGCGTCAGGCCGTGCAGCTTTTTGACGTAATTCATTCGCTTGATTCGGTTAAACTCGCCGTGCGGTTAGAGCGAATTTGCGGCGAAGAAGGCCGCGCTGGGTTGCCTGTGTTAGTGCAAGTGGATTTGGGCGGCGAAGCGACGAAAACCGGCGTCGCAGAAAACGACTTGCCGCTTTTAGTTGACACGCTGGCTGGCTGTAAATACTTGCGTTTTAGCGGTTTGATGACGCTGCCGCCATATTTTGCCGACGCCGAACAGACGCGCCCCTATTTTCGCCGCCTACGCGAACTGCGCGACGAATGGCAAGTTCGCGGGGCTTTTGGCGATAAGCCAGGCGAACTTTCGATGGGCATGAGCCATGATTTTGCCGTAGCGGTAGAAGAAGGCGCGACAATGGTGCGCGTCGGCACAGCAATCTTCGGCGCACGGGCTTAAATTTTCTATGCACCAAATACTGCAAATGCTCCACTACGCCGTCACATTTTTGGCGGTAGGGTTGATGAGCGGCGTAATAGGTTTGATGGCTATTTACCTCATCATTTACCTGGCAGACTTAAACCCATTTACCAAAATCGCTTTATGGACGAGAAAGCTAACCGACCCGTTACTCGCCCCAACCCGTGCACAGATGCGAAATCTGCGTGTTGACGCTAAATTCGCCCCGTTAATTGTTATTCTCATCAGCATCTTATTCTGTTATTTTACGATTCGCCTGGCTGATGAAATTTTCGGCGCGTTTCATTTGCTGGTGTCAGCCGCCCAAAGCCGCTCACTTAAAACAGCCGTCGGCGCGATTCTTTATTGTTTATTGAGCATATTTTACATAATGCTGTTGGCGCGTCTCGTCTTGTCTTGGGTTTGGTCGCCATATCAGAATAGATTGATGCGCTTACTGGCGCAGACGGTTGACCCTTTTTTAGACATCTTACGCCGTTGGCTGGGGCCTTCTTTGCGCCGTTACCAATCATATGGTTCGCCGGATTGGTCAATGATTGTAGTCCCGATGTTAGCGATGGTCATTATCACCGTTTTGCAAAGAGTCGTGGCCTCCGTCTTTCACATTGCGCCGAACCTTTTCACTTAAAATGCGAATCAGGGATTAAAATGGCCGTTCTTAGCCCGTGAAACGGGCGACAGTCGTAACCAGACCAGGGGCTGCCGCCCGTTTCACGGGCTGGAAATCATGTTTTCTGCGCAACCCCGCGCTTGCTCCGCAGCGCACGGGGCTTTATGCTACCGCCCATATTCATGGGCTGAAAACCGACTCAATGCTGGCAATGGTTGGGTAACTTCTACCCCTGATTCGCATTTAAAATGTTGGAAGTAACGGAACGGGGCGGGGCCTTGCTATTGACCGTGAAAGTTGTCCCGCGCGCCTCGCGTAGCGAAATTGTAGGCGAACAAGCCGGAGCCTTGCGCGTGCGTTTGGCGGCCCCGCCGGTTGACGGCGCGGCCAACGCGGAACTGATAAAGACGCTGGCGAAAGCCCTCGGTGTGTCGCCGCGCAACGTCGAAATTATGAGCGGGCACACAGCGAAAATCAAACGGGTGAGTGTCACCGGCGCAACTGCCGAAGCATTGCAAATACTAGCCTGAATCTAATTTACCATGAATCAAGTTGCCGAAAATGATATTCGTTGGGCGAAGGTCATAGACCACACGCGCTGTATCGGTTGCCACGCTTGCACGACGGCGTGTAAATCGGAAAACCTGGTGCCTTTGGGCGTCAACCGCACTTACGTCAAGCACGTTGACGTGGGCGTTTTCCCGCAGGCGCGGCGCGTCCATCAGGTGACGCGCTGTAACCAATGCGCCAACCCGCCGTGCGTCACGGCTTGCCCCACGACGGCCATGTACCAACGCAGCGACGGCATCGTGGATTTCAACAAAAATATCTGCATCGGCTGTAAAGCGTGCATCGCGGCTTGCCCTTACGACGCCATTTTCATCAATCCCGAAGACCACAGCGCGGAAAAATGTAACTTCTGCGCCCATCGCTTGGACGTGGGTTTAGAACCCGCGTGTGTTGTGGTTTGCCCCACGCAAGCCATTCTGATTGGCGACCTTAACGACCCCGACGCGAAAGCCACGCAAATTATCAACCGCCAGAGCGTAGCTGTGCGCCGGCCCGAAAAAGAGACGCGCCCCAAACTGTTTTATCGCGGCGCGCACCAGGCCACGCTTGACCCTCTGGCGGCGCAGAGGCCCGTCGGCGGCCTGTTTATGTGGAGCGAGCAAAAAACGGGCGAGGGAATAGTTGTCTCCGGGCATCCGGGGCCGGCCAATAGTTCCGCCGCCGCGTTGCTTTCGTATGACGTGCCACACAGTATGCCCTGGGATTGGCGCGTCAGCGCATATACTTGGACAAAAGGCATCGCAGCGGGGGCTTATCTCGTGCCGTTGCTTCTGGTTCTATTCGGATTTTTGGATGCTGACAGCCCTTTGTGGATAACTTACGCGCCAATCGTTTCGGGCGGATTTCTCGCCTTGACGGGTGGCTTGCTGCTCTGGGATTTGGAACACCCCGAACGCTTTTACCTGATTTTCACCAAGTTTCAGTGGCGCAGTTGGCTGGTTAAAGGCGCGGTTATCATCACGGCCTTTTCCGCAATTTTAGCGACGCATTTTGTGACCGGCGTATTACTGGGAAACGCTAAGATTCCCAACTATTTACTGTGGTTGGGCGGGCCTTTGGCGATACTGACGGCGGTTTACACGGCGTATCTTTTCGCCCAAGCCAAAGCGCGTGATTTGTGGCAGAACCCCTTGTTGCCGCCGCACTTAATTGTGCAAGCCTTGCTGGTCGGCGCGGCGGCGTTGTTGCCTCTGGCGCAATGGGGCGAGAGCGTGGCGGTAAACCCTCTGCAAACGCTGATAGGCGTGACGAGTTTTCTCCACTTGCTCTGCATTGTCGGCGAACTCACCCTCGGACACCCGACGGCCCACGCGCACCTCGCAGCGCAAGAGATGACTAACGGGCGTTATCGTTGGTATTTTCGCCTGGGCGTGGGGCTGGCGGTCTTGGGGATTTTCGCCCCCTGGCTCGGCGTGGCAGTTGCGCCGGCGGTTCTAATCGGCTTGCTGCTCTACGAACACGCCTACGTCCAAGCCGGCCAAGCCGTGCCGTTAGCCTAGTGGAGCTATTTAGAAGTTGGGCACCCCACACATAACGAGAAAAATATAGCCACCAATGCGGAAGCCCGCACTTAGTCAAGGGCGGGCTTCCACATTGGTTGGTATTAGGGGGTGGTGCTTCCAAATAGCTCTACTAGCGCGCGTTCTGAGTTCAAACTTTAGTTTGTGTTTTGCGTTCATACAAAACGCAAACTAAAGTTTGAACTCAGAACTTATCGCCGTTGTTTTGCGCGAATCGGTTGCAAAGTGACTGAAATAAACTTTATACGGGAGAGGGCTGGTTTTTTTAACGTCCGGCCAGTGTGATGCTGCCGGTGATAAAAAGGGTTACAACCGCGCTTTGGCCTGGTTTATCCGGCTTTGGCTTGGGGTTATCCTTGGGCGGCGGGGCCGGAATGCTGGGCGGCGGCGGTTTTGGTGAAGGCTTTTCCGGTGGCTTGCTTTGCCCGAAAGCGCAGAACGCCAGGGCGCAAGTCAACAGAAAAGCATGGGTTAATCGCAAAAACTTCATGAGCCTCTCCTAAAAAACTAAATCCTCGGTCAGGAAACGCATTGTCACGATGCGTCCGGTTTTCCTAACGCAAGTAGAGTGCCAGACACGCCGGTTCCGCGTTTCTTTTATAACAAGAAATTAAATCTCTTGCCAATACCGCGCCGGCATTGTGTGATAAAAGCGCGTGTCAACGGCAAATTACATCGCCCGAACGCTCTGTTTGACGGACATTTGCGGCTTTGTTACAATCGCGGAGCTTTACGCCACACGCCCACTTGGCTCAGTGGTAGAGCACTCGCTTCACACGCGAGGGGCCACTGGTTCGAATCCAGTAGTGGGCATAAACTTAACCGGGTTGAGGCGGCTGCTTACGGGTAGCCGCTTTGCTTTTCACGATTTGGTATAGCCGCAAACCATTTCGGATAGTGCTACTACTCATAATAGTTGTTGTCAGCCCAGCGTCGCTTGCGAAATTTGGAGGCCGTCCAAAAATTCCGTAATAATTGCAGACGCGGCATAGCGTCGGGCGGCAGAATCACGCTGACCACATCGTAACGATAAGGCGCGTCTAGAACTCCGAAAAAACGGCGATAGACGCGGGCCGCGCGGGTGATTTGGCGTTGTTTGCGTAAATCCACATTGGCTTCCGGCGCGGCAAACCAATCCGATGCGCGGGTTTTTACTTCGACGAAGCACAGAGTTTCGCCGTCATATGCCAC
>JAYVJN010000199.1:0-5510 GCA_043769325.1 Acidobacteriota bacterium | reverse complement strand
GCTTATTATTAAACGGCATGGTTGACAAGGTAAGCCAAGAAGTCAGAACCCGCACAGGGCGGGCCGTCAAGTCCACCGATTCTAAAATGGAAGTCACGTTTCGTTCCGTGCTGTGGCGCGCCGGCTTTGACTTAATCAGTTACAGAATTTCTAGAAACCAGAGACTGCTGTATGCCGCGACGCTCCGACGAAATTAAAGCCGCCAATGGTTTGTTAGCCCTAGCCCGTCGCTACCCGAAAGGGTGCGGCTGCATCGTCATTTTGGTTTTACTGGTGGCTTTGGTGTTCGGTGGGGTTTACCTGGTGCGGCTCTTGCGCGAACGCGACAACGCGCCGGAGACGCCCGCACCCAACGGCGGCGCAACTACCAACACAGGCGCGGGTTTGCCGAATATGCCCAACAAACCGCGCCCGCGCAGCGAGACTTTTCGTGGTTGCCCGCCCGAAGGCGACGGCGGCAAACGCCAACTCAACTTGCTGAAAAACCGTGTGGACGAAGGCGATTATGTCCCGATAGCTTTTGACGCGATTCTCAATTTGGGCCGGCAAAACGGTGAAGTTGAGCGTTATCAAGGCATTCCCGTTACCGTTGAAGGCTATCTGGCAAAGGCGCGCCTGCAAGGGCCGGAGTCGTGCAATTGTCACGGGGCCGAGGATTGGTTTAAGGATTTCCACATCTGGCTGACGAAAAACGCCGGTGAAGACCGCGCGCGTTCTATCGTGGTTGAGCCTTCGCCGGTGGTGCGCGCCAAGCACCCGGCCTGGACGCTGGATAATCTGAACCGCTTGGTGAAAAACCGTCAGCGCGTGCGCGTCAGCGGTTGGTTAATGCTCGACCCGGAACATCCCGACCAAATCGGCAAAACTCGTGGCACAATCTGGGAAATTCACCCGCTGATGAAAATCGAAGTCCAACAGGGCGGCAAATGGGTAAACCTGGATAATTGGCGATGATGTAAGGAGGTTTGTATGTCTGCTGTATTGCTTCCGCAAATGACGGAAACCGAATTGAGGCAAGAGTTCGCTGCTTTAGCTGAAGAATGGCGGCAGGAAACGATGTTCTTTTCCTCCACCTCAGCGATAGTTTCCAGCTTTGCTTATTACCGGATTATTGGGTTGGGCCGCGCTGTTGTGCCTTTAATTCTCAGGGATTTACAAGAACACGGTGGACATTGGTTTCTCGCCTTGCGCGCGCTGACGGGTGAAAACCCGGTTGCGCCGGAAGTTGCCGGAAGTATGAAAAAAATGACGCAGGCTTGGCTGGAATGGGGCCGCCAACATGGACTCAAATAGCTTATGACCTTCGCCGAACGATGGGTTACGAGACACTTTCCGGCTTTGCTAAACGATGGCTACGCTGTAACTAGCCCCGACACGCCGGAATATAACTGCATCGCGTGGGCGGCGGGTGACACAGACAGATGGTGGTGGCCGCACCTTGATTCTTATTGGCCCGCAAGCGTGCCGGTGGAAGAAACAATGGCAGCCTTTATCCAAGCTTTTCAAACAATCGGTTACGAACCTTGCGCTGACGGCGCGGCAGAAACGGATTTTTAGAAAATCGCCATCTATGCAGATTGGCGCGGAACGCCGACACACGCCGCGCGACAGTTGCCGTCTGGCACTTGGACGAGCAAGTTAGGGCAAGGTTGGGATATAACTCATCAAACTTTGGCGGGTATTGAGAACAGTGGTTATGGCCGGGCCGGGCAGTTCATGAAAAAGCCTTTAGCGCAAAATTAAGCCAATGCGAAAAGAAATCACGCTCCAAGTGCAACTGCAAATTTTCGGCGAGGCGGAACCCGCCCAGGACTTTTTCGCCTTGACGGAACAGGCCGTGCGAGAGATTATCGCTCTCGGCGCAAACCACAGACCAGATGTGCGCGTAAAAGTAAAAAGGGTCGTCGAAAAGGGCTACGACGACACGGACGAAACCGATGCCGCATTAGCGCGTGAAGAGTCCGAGGAGAAATAGTAAGAGGGTTAATTTGATGGCAAAACAATTGAACTTGAAGGAAGCCAAGGGCCTCAAAGAAGTTAGAGTCACCCTGCCGCCGCGCCTTAAACTTTCACCGGAAGAATCGCTCAAACGAACCTTGGAATTTGACCAACGTAAGGAGCAATTCATTGCCGCTCTCCGAAAAAGCCAGAATTGAAGTTTATCTGCCGGATTTGCCGCGCCGCGTCTATCACGACTTGTTGGATGAACTGGCACAGGAATTTACTTACACTTTCGGCGGCTGTACGATAGTGCGCGGGCTTGACGGCAACTATTTGTCCCAGGCCGGTGAACAAGTGCAAGACCGTATCAGGTTGATTTACACGGATACGCCATATAGTTTTACGCAACATTTCGAGATTGTTGCCGCTTACGCTGACAAACTCAAGGCAGCGGTTTTTACGGCGTTGGCAGAAGAAGCCGTATTGATTGTTGTTACGCAGGTTTATCACGCCGCCTAGAGACGGCCCCGGTTTGTCAGATGATTTTTATATGTCTAGTAGTAGCAACGACATAGAACCTCCATTACGGAACGACGGAGAAACTCCGAATGCTCGCCCCGCGCGCCATTATGCGTCTGCCAGGACGCCGTTGGTTGGCGCGTCGCACGTCTGCCGTGCGGCGCAGATTGGCGCGGCCTGGCGGTTGGTTCACCTATCTTGCCATCTTAGGCCCCGGCGTCATCGCGGCTAACGCCGGTAACGACGCGGGCGGCATCGCCACATATGCTTCCGTCGGCGCGGATTACGGTTTGCGCCTCCTCTGGGTACTCATCCCCATAACCATCAGTTTAGGACTCGTGCAGGAGATGTGCGCGCGCATGGGCGCGGTCACGGGCAAGGGCCTGGCCGATTTGATACGCGAACAGTTTGGCGTGCGCTGGACGGCGTTGGTCATGTTGGCGTTGCTGATTGCCAACGGCGGGGTGACGGTTTCGGAATTCGTCGGCATCGCGGCGGCGACGGAACTGTTCGGCGTGCCGCGCTGGGTTTCGGTGCCTTTGGCGGCGGCGTTTGTCTGGTGGCTGATTGTGAAAGGCTCTTACCGGCGCGTCGAACGCATCTTTCTCGCCATGTCGCTGGTCTTTTTCGGCTACTTCGTCTCAGCTTTTCTGGCGCGGCCTCATTGGAGCGAGGTCGGGCGGGCAATGGTGACGCCGTATTTCAGTCTGGAAAAGAGTTTTCTCTTTACCTTTGTGGCAATTATCGGCACCACGATTTCGCCGTATATGCAGATTTTCGTGCAGTCGGCGGTGGTTGACCGAGACGTGCGCCCCGAAAATTACTCGCTGACGCGGATGGACGTTTGGGCCGGCACGCTCTTTGCCATGATGACCGTCTTTTTCATCATCGTTTCCACCGCCACAACCTTGCATCCGCAGGGCGTGCACATCGGCACGGCGGCGGAAGCGGCGCGGGCGTTGGAACCTTTGGCCGGCAATTATGCGCGGTATCTCTTTGGCGTCGGGCTGTTTGGCGCTTCGATGCTGGCGGCGGGCGTCTTGCCGTTGGCGACGGCTTACTCCATCAGCGAGGCGTTGGGCTTTGAGAAAGGCGTCTCGCGCAGTTTCCGCGAGGCCCCGATTTTTATCGGCATCTTCACCTTTCTCGTCGTGGTCAGCGCGTTGGTGGCTTTATTGGCGGGACGCGAACGGCAAATCAGCGTGCTGCTGGCGACGCAGGTTATCAACGGCCTGCTCTTGCCCGTCGTGCTAATTGCCGTGCTGCGTTTGGTCAATAATAAGGAAATTATGGGCGAACACGTCAACGGTCTGTTCTTCAACATCGCGGCCTGGTTGACCGCGCTGATTGTTTCCGCGTTATCCGTTTCGCTCATCGTCATGCAGTTTGTTTCGTAATTAAAATCGGCGCGGTAACGCAAGAACCCGTCGCTACCGCTTCCGGTACTGACCTCAGTATCACACGCCGCGCATCAACTGCTTTTCGAGACGCCGCATAAGCCGCGCAATGCCTTTGTCCAATCCCTGCAAGTCATAACTTTCCCGCCAAGCGGCGGGTGCGCGGGTGATGACAAACGAACCGCCGCGTGTCTGCGCACGAAGGGCTTCAAACGCGGCGCGGTTGGTGTCGTCGCAAGCGATTTCCGGCAAGCCGAACGAAACGCGCCCGTCGCCGCAACCGATTTGCCAGGTGGCGTTGGGGAAATGCCGCAGCGCGGCGGTTACGAGGGGCAAGGCTTCAGACGGCAGCGTCCGCGCCTGGCAAACAAGCGGCGCGGCAGACAGCAGGGCTAAATCACGCCAGATGGCCTGGTCAAATGGTTCATATTCTAAGGCGCGGAGTTGCGCGACGGTCTGAGCCGTTTGCCAGGCGACAGTGGCGCGCCCGCCCGCGAAACGCGCCAGTAACACGCTTTCCGCGCCCGCCATCGGTTGCGCCACCGTCGAGGCAAACAACTCCAACGCAACGGGTTGCAGATTATTGTGGTAAATCTCCCGCGCCAGTTGCCAGAGCGTTTCGGGCGGGCCGTAAGCCGCGATGGTGGCGTCTGTGGCAGGCAACGGGCGCAATTTGAAAGTGATTTCTTCAATCTGCCCCAACGCGCCGCCGCTGCCTGTAAAGAGTTTGCCCAAATCGTAGCCCGCGACGTTTTTCACCACGCGCCCGCCGGTTTTGATGAGCGTGCCGTCGGGCAGCCGGACGCGCATCCCCAAAACCATATTGCGCGGCCCGCCGTAACCCAACGCCAACGGCCCCACCCTGGCGTCTGCCACAATTGCGCCCAATGTCGCTGTGTCAGAATCCGGCGGGTCAAGCGGCAACCACTGATTAGCTTCACGCAAACGCTCGTTAAACTCCCGCAAGGTCATACCCGCCGGCGCGGTGGCGACTAAATCGGCAGGGGAATGAAGGAAGTGGGGAGTAGTAAAAGCCGCTGCTTCCTTTTCTTTCTCCGTGTCTCCGTGCCCCCGTGTCCCCGTGTTAAATTCCGTCTTTGCAACCACCCGCCCCTCGCCGCAGCCTCTTAAAGCCGGTATGATTTTACCCGGATTGCAGAGGCCCGACGGGTCAAAGGCGGCGCGGACGCGGAGCATGGCATTGAGGTCGTCGTCGTTGAAAATCAGAGGCATATACGCGCTTTTGTCAAAGCCGACGCCGTGTTCGCCGGTGATGGTTCCACCCACCGCGACACACTTTTCCATAATCGCCTGGCCCGCCAGTTTGACGCGCTCCGTTTCGTCTAAATCGCGGGAATCAAACGGGATGAGCGGATGCAGGTTGCCGTCGCCAGCGTGAAAGACGTTGGCGACTTTAAGGCCGTATTGTTCCCCGATGCGGTACGTTTCCGCCAAGACTTCGGGCAGACGCGAACGCGGGACAACGGCGTCTTGCAGCATCAAATCAGGCGACAAACGGCCCATCGCGCCGAACGCGCTTTTCCGCGCGGCCCATAGTTTCTTGCGTTCCGCTTCGTTTTGCGCCTGGCGCACGTTACGCGCTCCGTTGGCGCGGCAAAGTTCCGCGACGCGCTCCGTCTCTTCGTCCAAACC
>JAYVJN010000198.1:0-10914 GCA_043769325.1 Acidobacteriota bacterium | reverse complement strand
ATAGCCTCCTGGGGCCATTTTCACGGCGAGGCATAGCCATCGCCGCACATCGGAGCGGCGCAGCCGCATACCGGCCCGCTTCACTTTTGATTACACCCGCGGTGGGGAAAGCACCGAAAGGCACTTTGAAGAACACGCGGCCCGATGAGATGGGCGCGGCTTCTATCTGACATTTCTAATGCGGGACGCACTGCGCCCCGTATTGTCATGGCCTGGTTGAGTTGTTTTCTGCAAATGGCGCAATGGCAACAAGCAGCGGAGAGAATTTGGAGGCTTAAATTATGTCATATCTTTATCGTTTGCCTTTGGTTTTGGAACCGCAACCGGAAGGCGGTTACACAGTAACTTGTCCTTTGTTGCCTAATCTCATTACCGAGGCGGACACCTTAGACGAGGTAATGCCCAACGTCAGAGATGCGCTTTCGGCTTTGATTGAAGCATATAGCGACTTAAACAAACCGTTACCCGATGTCTTACAACCAGTTAGACAAGATACACGGCTCTGGACAGAGAGTTTAATTCAGGTTGAAGCGGCATGAAATATCGTGAAGTGGCGAGAAAATTGCGCGCGTTGGGCTGCGTCGAATTGCCGCACAGAGGCACAGGTTCGCACCGTAAATGGTACAACCCGGCCAGCCACAATCAATTACCTGTGCCCGTGCCGGATTGGGGCAGCAAAGATTTGAAAATCGGCACACTCCGCGCCATTGTGCGCCAGCTTGAATTGGATTGGGAAGATTTCAAAAACGCTTAAAAGGAAATCATTATGAGAGAAGCAGTTATCGTTTCCGCCGTGCGGACGGCGGTGGGGAAAGCGCCGAAGGGCACTTTGAAGAGCACGCGGCCCGATGAGATGGGCGCGGCGGCGATTCGTGAGGCTTTGGCGCGGGTGCCGGAGTTGGACAAAAATGCCGTTGAGGATGTCATCATGGGTTGCGCGACGCCCGAAGCCGAACAGGGTATGAATGTGGCGCGGGCGGCGGCGGTGCGCGCCGGCCTGCCGGTGGAAACCAGCGCGATGACCATTAACCGCTTTTGTTCGTCAGGTTTACAGTCCATCGCGCAGGCGGCGGACGCTATCCGTAGCGGCGGCGCGGACGTGATTGTTGCCGGCGGTTTAGAGAGTATGTCTTTGCTGCCGATGGGCGGCCACGTCATACGCCCGAATCCACAGTTGGTGGAAACCTATCCCGATTTTTATTTGGGCATGGGACTGACCGCCGAAAATCTCGCCAACAAATACGGCATTTCGCGTGCGGAACAGGACGCTTTTTCCGTGCGTTCGCACCAAAACGCGGCGGCGGCCATCGCCGGCGGCAAGTTCAAAGAGGAAATCGTGCCGCTCACGGTTGCGTTGGAAGATTTCGACGCCAAAGGTAAGAAGCAACGCCGCGAAATCACTTTCGACACCGATGAAGGCGTGCGCGCCGATTCAAGCGTCGAGGGTTTGGGTAAACTACGGGCCGCGTTTCACGTCAAAGGCTCGGTTACAGCGGGCAATTCGTCGCAGATGTCTGATGGCGCGGCGGCGGCGGTAGTGATGTCGGCGGACAAGGCTAAAGAGTTGGGTATCAAGCCTTTGGCGCGGTTCGTGGCCTACGCCACCGCCGGCTGCCCGCCCGAAGAGATGGGCATCGGGCCGGTCTTTGCCATTCCGAGAGTCCTGAAAATCGCCGGCCTGACCCTCGACGACATCGGCGTTATTGAATTGAACGAAGCCTTTGCCGCGCAAGCCCTGTCGGTGATGAAGGTCTTGGGGCTTGACCCTGAGAAAGTGAATGTCAACGGCGGCGCGATTGCGTTGGGGCATCCTCTGGGCTGCACCGGCGCGAAGTTGACGGCAACCATCATCCGCGAGATGCAACGGCGCAACGCGCGTTACGGCATGGTAACTATGTGCGTCGGCGGCGGCATGGGCGCGGCGGGGATTCTGGAACTCTGTAACTAAATGGATATGAAACAGTTAAAGAGGTTTTGCAGGTTGCTACTGCTCATCGGTTTGTTGGGCCTGGCAGCGTGTGAAAAAGACGCGCCGGACGCCGACGATAACCAGGCCAACGCCAACGCCGAAGACACAACGGAAACCAAGCCGCTGGATACGCCGTTGACGTTTGTGCACGACGATGGCGGTATTGAATTTACCGCGCCCAAAGGTTGGAAAAGCCCCAATAAAGATAAGAGTGGCGACGAAGTTATCACGCTCACGTCGCCCGACGAGCAGTTGGAAGTGACCTTTTATGTCCCTGAAGAGGAGAGCCAGGAAGAAGCCTTGCAGGGCATCGTGGAAGAGTTGGGGAAGTACATCAAAAACGCCAAAGTCACGCAAAAAGAACAGGAAAGCACGATTAACGGACTCAAAGCCGTAACCGTTGCGGGCAACGGCGTGGACGCGGACGACGACGACAAGGTGGATTGGGTTTTGACCATTATCCAAGCCAAAAAGCCCGTTTTTGTCGTCTCCGTCGCCACGCAAGGCAAGTACGCCAAAAACGACGCGGCCTATCAGATGCTCATTCAAAGCATCAAGCCGGTGGCCGCGCCTATTATCAAAAAAACGCCATAAGTTTGTAAAAGAAAGGATTTACTTAAAAATGTCAGCCGTTATGGAAGCCAAAGAATTAGTCAAAGGCGGAGAGTTTCTCCTCGCCGAACGCACATCCGCCGAGGTGTTCACGCCGGAAGATTTCACCGAAGAACACTGCATGATACGCGATACCACGCGCGAATTCGTGGATAACGAAGTGGCCCCGCGCATGGCCGAACTGGAACGCCACGATTGGAAACTCTCGCGGGAATTGATTGAACAATCCGCCGGTTTGGGTCTGTTAGGGGCCATCATACCGGAAGAATTGGGCGGCCTCGCGCTGGATCAGACAAGCGGCGTTATCGTCGCCGAAAACATCGGGCGGGCCTCTTCTTTCGGCGTCACCTTCGGCGCGCAGACGAGTATCGGTCTCTTGCCGATTCTCTATTTCGGCACCGAAGAAGCCAAAAAGAAATACATTCCGGGCATTGTCGGCGGCCAAACGGTCTCAGCCTATGCCTTGACCGAATCGGGTTCGGGTTCCGACGCGCAAGGGGCGAAAACGACGGCCCGCCTCAGCGAAGACGGACAACACTACATTCTCAATGGCGAGAAGATGTGGATTACCAACGGCGGGTATGCCGATTTGTTCATCGTCTTTGCCAAAGTTGACGGCGATAAATTCAGTGGTTTCATCGTCGAACGCGGCCCCGGCGTGACCAATGGCGAAGACGAAGAAAAGATGGGCATCAAGGGTTCCAGCACTACCGCCGTCATTTTGTCAGACGCTAAAGTCCCCGTCGGCAACCTTTTGGGCAACGTGGGCGACGGCGCGAAAATCGCGTTTAATATCCTCAATATCGGGCGTTTCAAATTGGGCGCGTCCGTTTTGGGCGGCGCGAAGCTGATGTTGCAAGAGGCCGTGCGCTACGCCAACGAACGCCACCAATTTAATCAACCTATCTCCAATTTCGGCGCGATTCGCCACAAACTCGCGGAGATGGCGATTCGTACCTGGGTCGGCGAAGCCATGACTTATCGCACTGTCGGCATGATTGAAGACGCTTCTGTTGCCGCCACCGACGCCAAATCCAAACTCAAAGCCATCGAGGAATACGCCGTTGAGTGTTCGATTATCAAGGTCGCGGCCTCGGAAACCTGCGATTTTGTGGCCGATGAAATGGTGCAAATCTATGGCGGTTACGGTTATTCTGCCGATTACCCCGCCGAACGCGCCTACCGCGATTCGCGCATCAACCGCATCTTCGAGGGCACAAACGAAATCAACCGCCTGTTAATTCCGGGCCAACTCCTGAAACGCGCCATGAAGGGCCAACTGCCTTTGTTGCAAGCCGCCCAAGCCTTGCAAGACGAAATTCTGTCGCCTTCATTTGATATGGACGAGGACGATTCTTTGCTCGCCGCCGAGATGAAACTCGCCCAAAACGCCAAGAAAGTCGCGCTTATGGTGCTGGGCACCGCCGCGCAGAAGTACATGATGACGCTCGACAAACAGCAGGAAATCCTGATGGGCGTGGCCGACATCGTGATAGATGTTTTTGGCATGGAATCCGCTTTGCTGCGCGCCAAGAAGATTGCCGACACCAAAGGCGAGGCCGCCGCGTCGCGTTACCTGGACATGGCGCAGGTCTTCTGCAACGACGCCGTGCAGCGCATTGACGCCCGCGCAAAAAACACGCTTGCGGCAATGGCCGAAGGCGACGATTTGCGGATGCTGCTGGCGGCCCTGCGCCGTTTCACCAAGCAGACGCCCATCAACACCGTCGCCGCCCGCCAGAGAATCGCGGAAGCGTTGATAAAGGCCAATAAGTACATTGATTAAAAGGCGATACCAGATACCAAATACCAGATACCAGATGAAGGCGTAAGCTCCGGTTGAATATTTGGTTTTGGTATCTGGTAATTCGCAGCCAGCCATATCCGGTATCCAATATCCTGCATCCGGTGTCTGGCATCTGGTGTCTGGCATCTGCAATTTGGTATCTGGTATCTGGTATCTGACTACTACACCTCGTTATGAAATACTCCCGTTTTGAAGATTTACCCGTCTGGCAAGACGCGATAGAGTTTGCCGTCAAGGTTTACGAACTGACCGCGCAGCCGGCGTTCAAAGGCCATTACAGCCTGAAAGACCAATTGGAACGCGCCGCCGTGTCTGTTTCCAACAACATCGCTGAAGGTTTTGAACGCGGGACAACCAATGAATTGCTGACCTTTCTCTATATCGCGCGGGGTTCGTGCGGCGAGTGCCGTTCGGAGTTGCGTTTGCTGGAAAGGATACCTGTTTTCCAAGAGTTGCAGCCGCAAATCGGCAATTTGTTGCCTCGCGCCGCCAGTATCTCGCGGCAGTTAAAGGGCTGGGCGGATTCGTTGCAAAACTCCGATTTCAAAGGCGCGCGTTACGTCACCGATAAGACGCGCCGAGGCGTTCAGAATAAAGCCGCGCAAGATGAAGTCTTGGAATTTGGTCGCCGCGCCCGCAATTTAGCCATCGAAAATAACCGTCGCCGCGCTCAAGGCTTGCCGCCGCTGGAATTAGAGCTGCCTGATTGGGTGAAAAATCCGTCCGGCGCGAGTGAATCTTAATTCAGATTGCAGATGCTAAATTACAAATACCAGAAATAGGCGAAGTCCGATATTTGGTATCTGGTATTTGGTATTTTCACCCAATGCGCATAATCAACATTTCCGTTCCCACGCCGTTTCCGGTCGGCCCGGTCAACTGCTATCTGCTGGCCGAAGACCCGCTGACGCTGATTGACACCGGCCCCAAGACGAAAGAGGCAATCACGGCCCTGCGCGACGGTTTGCGGCGGGCCGGTTTTCGCGTCTCCGATTTGCGGCGCATCGTTCTCACACACACACACGAAGACCATTGCGGGCTGGCGAAAACCTTGCGCGACGAAGCCAAAGACGCTCATGTCTTGGTTCACGGTTGGGAAAACGGGCACAAAGCGGCGCGTTTGGAATACGCTGAGACGCGCGCTTTGCTGGTACGCGCGGGCGTGCCGGACAAAGAAATAGCGGAATTGCGTCTGATGTACGAAGGCGTGCGGGGTTACGCCGATGAGTTAGCGGATAGCGATTGCCGCGAACTGGTTGACGAAGAAGAACTTTTATTTGAGCGCGGGGCCTTGCGCGTCTTGCACACGCCGGGCCACACGCCGGGTTCGTGTTCGTTTTTGCGCGAGGCTGACCGCACGGTATTTTCCGGCGATTGTGTCTTAAAACGCATCACGCCTAATCCGGTCTTGTCGCCCGATCCGCTCAATCCGGCCTTGCGCTTTCGTTCGCTGGCCGAGCATCTGGTGAGCCTGGCGCGGATTCGCGCCCTCGCCCCGACGCGCGTCTTTGGCGGCCACGAAGCGCCGATTGACGATTACGAGGAGCTTTTCAACCGCTACTACAAAAGCGTGCGCACGCGCCAGGCGCAGGTCATCGGCCTGATTCCCAAAAATGGCGCGACGGCTTGGGATTTGTCGCACCAGATGTTTCCCGGCATTGAGCCGATACACCGTTTCCTCGCCATCTCCGAAGCGGTGGCCCACCTTGATTACGCCGAACACGAAGGCAAACTCAGCGTCGAATGGCGCGAAGGCGTGGAAGTCTATCGCAGCGCGTAAGTTACGCTTTTCATCGCCGCTGCCTTTTCTCTCGCTCCGGTGCTGGCGCATTTGCATTTGTCGCTGGCGTTGGTTCTGTAACGGTTTGCGTAGAGAGCGACCTTGCCTCAGGCACGGCCTCTGCATCTGACCGTGTGAGATCAGGTTTGGGGCAATTGAGCGCGTCGAACTGCGCGGTTTGCGCGTTCACTAAGCCTCGCGCCGCGCTGCGTGACCAATTCCAACTGAGCCAACTCTCGCCGTCCGTCCATCTCTCGCGCAGACGGTTGGCAACCAGGCATTGCCCCGCGCGGTCAAGCAATGGTTGCGCCGCGAGAAGTTCCCGCACGGCGTCAGCACTCAAACCTGAAGCGTAAGCGGCGTCGAAATAACGCTCGTGCTGCGCGTGCGCCACATTGCTGCGGACAATGTGCGCGTCGGGGTTGAAAAAATGCAACCCGGCTAAGACCGTAAAGGCTAGGGCCAACGCGCCGCAAGCGAATTGCTCACGCTGTCCGCGCAAAACAGTTGCGGCAAACCAGACGAAAACCAACGCCAGCCAGCCCATGAAAACCGTCGTGTAAAGCCGCAGTTCGGTCTGCCCGTACTCGCTCTGGTACAACCGCATACGCGACACCGCCGAATACATAATCACAAACAACAGAATAATTTGCAGCCCGGCCAGGACGCTGAAGAAATGCTTGTGCCAGTTTTTCTCCTGGCGCATCAGCCAGTGTGACGCCAGCAAAATCGGCAAAACCAATGCCGCTACTGTGACCAATTCAAAGAAGCCGCTGCGGGCGTATTCGGCAAAAGACATCTCTGCCGCTTGCATCCCCTCTGCGCCGCCGAAGAAGTATTTGATTTGCACTACAACGAACCAAAAGAACAGTAAATTGAGCAAACCCAAGATGATACCGATTTCCACCGCGCCCAGCGAAGGCCGCCAGACGACACTGGCCGGGGCCGTCGGCGCGTTGGGCGCATCGGCCAAACCTAAACCCGCCGCTTGCGTCTTGGTGCTGCTCACCAAATCGCTTTGCGTCGCGTTGGCAAATGATAGTGAACCGCCCAGCATCGCCCCGCGCAGAAAGCCCGCCACGCCGTAAGTGAGACAACCAATGACTATGCCGTGCAGCACCAGTTGTTCAGGGTTGAAGTTAAAAGTGTTTTTGATGATGCCGGAAAAGACCGCGTCCGCCGCGACAAACAGACCACCGAATATCAGCAAGAGCGGCAACGCCAAAGCCAACCCGCGCGCAATCGCAAAGGCGTGCTTAGTCCAACCCGAACGCGGAATATTTTTCCATTCGATGTCGCCAAACACGAGCGTCAGGGCCTCAAACGCCGCGCTGAAAGCCGCCGTCGCCAGGCCCGTCGCGTAATCCACCACGCCGCCCCGCGCAATCGTATGGCCCCGCGCGTGCCAGGCCGTCAAAGCCAACGCCAGGAGCAACGCCAGCACATCCAAAAACTTCAGCGTCGCCGAATCGCGCCAGGCAAACGCCGCCGCGAAAAACAACGCCGGTGCATACAACCACGCGCCCTCGGCCCGCAAAGCCCGCGCCCGATGCCCCCGCGCCAGCCAGACCGTCACGCCCACCAACGCGCCCACCCACAAGAGCACATTTACGCCCCAGGGCCAAGCCCGCAGCAACTTATCGCCCACAATCCCCAACGCCAAAGCTGCCTGTAACACCGCCAATCCAGTCCGCGTTTTGTCGTTCATAATTTACCTCTCTGCGCTCCCAGCCTAACACTTTCTTCCGCTAGTCCGACGAAATAAAGTCAAACATTTGCCGCACTTAAACTCTCCTGTCCATTTTGCGCGCATCCTGCCCACCCTGTCTATCTCTTTCTCACGCCGCCACTTGCCCGAAGCGGCGTTCGCGGCGGTGAAATTCCGCCAACGCCGCCGCCAGGTCGTCCCGCCCGAAATCGGGCCAGGGTTGCGGGGTGAAGAAAAGTTCGGCGTAGGCGCTTTCCCACAAGAGAAAGTCGCTCAGACGCTGTTCGCCGCCCGTGCGGATGAGTAAATCCACGTCCGGCGCGGTCTGTTCCGGTTCAAAAAGAAACCGCGCAAAGGAGGCTTGCGAGATGTCCACCACCTGCTGCGCCCTCTGCGCGGCGCGTAAAATACTGTCGCGGGCCGAGTAATCTATCGCCAGCCGCAGATGCAACCCTGCGCCGCCGGCGGTTTTCGTTTCGGCGCGGCTAATGGCGTAACGAATCGGGGCCGACAATCTATCGCGCCGCCCGATGACGCTCAGACGCACGCCATTCTTTACACAAGTCGCCACTTCAGTGCGTAAAAAGCGGTGCAGCAGACGCATCAACGCCGTTACCTCACGCGCCGGACGCTGCCAGTTGTCCGACGAAAAGGCGTACAAAGTCAGCACGCCGACGCCCAACGCCGTTGCCGCCTCCACCGTCCGCCGCACCGCGTCTGCCCCCGCCCGATGACCCGCCCAACGCGGCAACCCGCGCTCCGTAGCCCAACGCCCGTTGCCGTCCATAATAATGGCGACGTGAAATTTGTTTGATAATAAGAAAGTTCTTTGCATAATAAAGTTTCAAGGTAAAAAATTTTGCTCCGCGTTATTTTCGGCTGCTATAAAAGTTGGCTTCTTTGGCGAGAAATATTTATTGAACACGCCCCAAGAAGAAGACCAGAATATTTTCAGGTTGTAACCGCCCCGGTTGATAATTCGCTTGTGCGCGAAATAAACCACTAAGATTGTGCCAGCGAGTAAAAAACTGTGCAGTAACTTTGCCAAAAGCCTGGCAGACACAGATTTTTGGCTCCGCATATACTCAATCAACTCTGATTCATAATTTACATGAGCGGCCTCATCACATAAAATCTTTTGGCAAATCGTCTTGAGTAATAGAGAGTTAGTCGCCTTTTCCAGGGCGTCATAGAAAACTAGCGATAACATTTCAGCCGTTATTAAAACGGTCACAGACACCTCAAACCCCAAATACTTTCGCAATTGTCTAAAGACCGAATCAGTCCAGTTTTTTTGCAGCAGTTTGATGCCGTGTAGAACCATAAACTTCTTCAAAAGCGCGGCGTGATTTTGCTCCTCAGCAATGAAGTATTTGGTTATCGGAACAATATGCGGATTATCGTTGGCTTGCGCGTAAGCGGTGGCAAAAGCTAATAAGTGCCGCCCTTCCGAATGTTCGCCGAGTTGGAAAGTGGCGATTGAGTTGGCGATTAACGATTTTTCCAGCAGCGATAAATCATTTTCCCGTTGCCAAGGTAGGTCAACCGCCGCCACGATATTCTGCTTAAAGTAGTTATGCCAGTTTTCTAATGACTGTTTATTCATCTTTAATATCGGCTTGCGCCGGCGCGTAAATCTCAATCTGGTATGTCATATTTGCATTGCAATTCGTCGAAAACCTCATCGGCGGGCCGGCCTTCGCCGCGCTCAATGCTGTCAATGCCTTCTTGAATGGCTTTTACCGTTTCGGCATACTCAACCACCGCTTCGTCTTGATTGAACAACTCGTTATGAGCAAGCAGATTGCATTGCTGGTTTGGCATAGTGTTTGGTTTCAGCGCGGGCGCATGGTTTTAATGAGCGCCTCCATATGGTCGAGGTAGGTTTCGAGCGCGGTGCGGCCCGTGTCGGTTAGTTTGTAGGATGTTTTGGGGATGCGCCCGTCGAAGTATTTCGAGCAGGTGACGTAACCGGCTTCTTCGAGTTTGCGGGCGTGGACAGAGAGGTTGCCGTCGGTGGTTTTCATTAAGTCCTTGAGTTCATTAAAGGTTAATGAATCATTGACGGCCAACGCGCTGACGATGCCGAGCCGCAGCCGTTCGTGTATGAGACGGTCGAGTCCTGCCAGGTTGTCGTCGTCCGGGTTGGTTGAGATGCCGCCGAGAGATTGTGTGTGTGCTTTTCTGAGTACGCTGGGTCTAGCCATTAGCCGCCGTACCTCCTTACGATGATGATGCCGAAAATAATGTGGAGCGCGCCGAAACCGGCGGCCATATAAAAATCACCCAGCCACGCCGGACTGAGTGACGCCGCGACGCCCAAAGCCATGAACAAGACGCCCATAACCGGAACCGCGGGCACAGAAAAGGCGCCGCCTGTGACGACGCCCGTGCCATAAAGTAGCAGTAGCATGGCGGGGATTTGTTGACTTAGGCCGTTGCGATAGAGCGCAAGGGTCAAGAACGCGCCCACAAAAATAGGCGGGGCGAAACTCAAAGTGAATTTACGCCCCGGCCCGTTAAATAATTTTTGTCCCGCTTGGATGGATTTTCTGTCCATCGCCCAACAGCCTATCAGTATCGCTAAACCGGCTTCGACTAACCAGACTTTGAGCCAATCTGCAAAATAATTCTGTCTGGCGGCGATAAAGGCGGCGACTAAAGCCGTTGCGCCCATCACCACGCCGCCCCAACCGGGCACGGCGGTAAACGAGACCGAACGCGCCATCGTCTCGCGGATATAACGAAGTTGGTCAATGGCGTCTAACGCCGGCGGCGCGTCGTCGGATTCGTGAACAGTTTCAGGCGAGTTGCCGTCTTTGGGGTGAAATTGGTGAATCGTTCCCATAGCCAAGCGGCATGATAGCAATGAGATGTGTGGCTGTCAAGTACTTTTTAATGTAAAGTAGTTGTGACGCTATGAATCAGATGGAAAACTCGCCGGCGCGGAGAGCGGCGGCAAGTTTTTCGAGGTCTGGCGTGGTAGTGCGGTCTTGGGCGACGCGCGGCGCGTGGCGACGGACGACTTCGTAAGCCTG